>NZ_CAPG01000093.1:0-34036 GCF_000321185.1 Bacillus sp. AP8 | reverse complement strand
AACACCCATCATTTTTGACCAAACATTTCCTTATACTGAAATAATTCAATCATTCAATGACTCTTCGTTTTATTTTCCCATCGCTCAAAAGCGACTTTATTAATATATCACTTCGTAATTTCTTTGTCAATAACTTTTTTAAAAAACTTTTATATGATTCTTTAAAAACTAGCGACACCGAAGCGACTTGTATAAATATATCATCCGATTTAAATTAAAGCAAGCTTTTTTTAAAACAAATTTGCTAGATTTATAAAATACATGTTAGTAAAATTATAATACTAATATATTTTCCTAATCTATAAGTATGTCAAAAGGGCATTAACACTCCTTTTGACATACCCTTTATTTCATACTAAACTTCATTAACTATTTGTTTTTTTACAAACTCTCTTAATTCTGTTTTCAAGAATTTGCCCACAGATGTTTTTGGTATTGCTTCAATAAATAAAATATCATCTGGCAACCACCATTTTGCAAATTGTAGTTTAAGAAATTCCATTAACTCATCTTTCTCTACCTTATTCTTATAATCTTCTTTCAGTACAACGCATGCAATAGGGCGCTCTTGCCACTCGGGATGAGGGACTGCTACAACACACGCCTCAAGTACAGCATCATGTGCCATCAACGTATTTTCTAAATCTACAGAAGAAATCCACTCTCCACCGCTCTTAATTAAGTCCTTGGTCCGGTCAACTATTTTCACATTACCTTCTTCATCAACTGTAGCTACATCACCTGTACACAACCAGCCATCTTTAAATGACTCCCGACTTCTATTATCACAATAATACTCATCTGCAATCCAAGGTCCCCGAAGCAGAATCTCTCCCATATCTTTCCCATTCCATTCTACTTCTCCATCTGCACCTACAACTTTCATATCAAGTCCAGGTACCAAAATCCCTTGTTTTGCTTTCATATCGAAAAGTTCATCCTTTGAAAGATCTTTCTGATAGCTCTTTACTCTAGAGTATAATGCTAAAGGAGTTGTTTCTGTCATTCCATACGCATGACTAAACGGTATATTGTGTCTTGTTTCAAATGCGGCTATCATTCCTCTTGGAGCTGCTGATCCTCCGCAAAGAATGGAGCGTAAAGATGAAGTATCATAATTGCCTTTATCAAGCTCGTTTAATAAAGCAATCCAAATTGTTGGTACACCCGCTGTGACAGT
The DNA here is from genome assembly GCF_000321185.1 of Bacillus sp. AP8. NCBI lineage: Bacteria > Bacillati > Bacillota > Bacilli > Caryophanales > Bacillaceae > Bacillus > Bacillus sp. AP8. The sequence continues at coordinate 32,856 of NZ_CAPG01000093.1, read as the reverse complement.
TACTCTTTCCTGTTCAATCAGATCCGCTAACAACTTAGGATAAAATTGAGGTCCGGGTAACACTTGAGTAGTTCCAAACCACGTTGCCGCAAACGGCATACCCCAGGCATTCACATGAAACATTGGAACTACAGGCATAGCAATATCACTTTCAGACAATGCAGCTGTATCAGCCAGTCCTAAAGAATAGCTATGAAGAACAATTCCTCTATGAGAATACATGACTCCTTTAGGTTTTCCTGTTGTGGCAGAAGTATAGCACATACCTGCGGGATCATTTTCATCAATATCAGTAATAAATTGATAATTTGCATCACAATCAGAAATAATATCCTCATATGAATAAACTGGAGAAAGTGTCGTATTTGGTAGTTCTTCTTTATCAGTCATAATAATATAGGCTTTTACGGATTTAAATGTATCTTGGAGTTTTTCTATAAGAGGTAATATATCTTCATCAATTAATAAGATTTTATCTTCTGCATGATTCACAATATATGAAATATCTTCTGGAGAAAGCCGGAAATTAATTGTATGCAGCACGGCACCTATTCCTGGAGCAGCAAAATACGCTTCTAAATGTCTGTGATGATTCCATGCTAGCGTACCTACTCGATCACCTTTTTGTACACCCAAGGTTTCTAAAGCATGAGCAAGCTTTCTCGTTCGTTCACCAATTTTTTTATAAGTAAACCTATGAATTCCAGAATGGGTGCGAGAAATTACCTCCTTCTTACTAAAAAATTTTTCTGCTCTTTCTAGAAGCGAACTAACTGTAAAAGGTACATTCATCATTTAGCATTACTCCTCTCACTATAATTAGAACATCATTTCATAAGCATATTTTAATTAGCAGATAAATTTTCATTAGGTGACAAATCCTCTAATTGCTTCTTCAACAGAAATTTTTGTATTTTTCCACTTGCATTTCTTGGCATTGTTTCACTAAAGATATATCTTCTTGGGCGCTTATAATTCGCTAGTTTATGACTATTTCTGCAAAACTCATCCAGTTCTACTTCCGTTAAGGAAGAATCTTTAGACACAATAAAAGCCGTCACTGTTTCTCCCCAACGCTCATCTGGTTGCCCTAGTATCGCAACATCTAAAATGCTAGGATGCTCATATAATATATCTTCAACTTCTCTTGGATAAATGTTTTCACCGCCACTAATAATCATGTCATCTACTCGGTCTTGTACAAACAAATATCCTTCCTCATCCAAATAGCCGATATCTCTAGTATGGTACCAATCTTTGTATAAGGCTTTCCTCGTCGCTTCTTCATTTTGAAAATATCCCTTCATCATACAAGGGCCTTTAACAAGAATTTCACCCGTTTGACCAATTGGCATTACATCATCTGGATCAGAAGGACCTTCTTCACTAGTTCGCACAATCCGAATTTCATGATGCTTAATCACGTTTCCAGCCGAACCAGCTTTTCTTATCTGATCATTTTCTGAAAGAAAGGTAATTGCTGGACCCATTTCTGTCATCCCATACGCTTGTACAAGCTGTACTTTAAAGTTTTCTTGACAGGCGTGCACAAGTGCCGGCGCCATTGGAGCTGCCCCATATAACCCAAGCTTAATACTAGACAAATCATACTTCGTAAACTTCTCTTGTAATAACATGTTCCACATTGTTGGTGCTCCAAAGAATTTCGTGATTTTTTCACTTTCAATCGTTCTAAGCGTTTCTACCGGATTAAAATGATGCATAATCACATTTGCTGCACCAACGTGTACCCTTGGCAAAAAAGCACAGTGTAACTCCGCGCAATGAAACATCGGAGCAATAATTAGGCCGCGATCCGATGCATCTAACTTTGTCTTCTCTACTACTATTTTACTATGCTCAATCATATCTCGATGTCGATGAATCACTCCTTTTGGACGTCCCGTTGTTCCACTTGTATACATAATAGCGTAATCATCATCTTCGCTCAGTTGTTCTTCAACTAGTTCAGAAGAAGCAGTCAAAATCTTATCTTGATAGCTTTCAGCATATGAAGGTCGTTTATCTCGATCGCAATACCAGAATGAAATATGAGGAAAACGCATTTCAACTTGCATAACAACCGCTTCCACAGCCTCCTCAAACAATACAATTTTTGGCGCAGCATCCTCTAAAATAAAAGCTATTTCTTCTGCCAACAAGCGGAAATTAATCGGGTTAAATACAGCACCAATTTTCGCACAAGCGAAAAAGGCCGTTGCCAACTCTTCTCTATTAAATAGAAAAGTTGACACTCGATCTCCCCTCTTAACACCTTCCAGCTTCAAGGCGTGAGCAAGTCGATTAATTTGGTCACCCCATTCCCTATACGTGTATCTGTTATTACTCCTTACATCATACAGCGCTTCTTTGTTTGGAAATTTCTTCAAGGTTGCATTAAAAGCTTCACCAATCGTAATCGACATGCCTCCATCTCCTTTAAGAACTTGTAAAAAGAACTCAAAATCTATAGTATAAGCAAAAATATTGCTAAACTATCCATCTAATCTTTCTATTATGGTAGCATTAGCCATGCCATGACCTTCACACATCGTTTGCAAACCAAATCTACCACCTGTTCTTTCTAAGTGATTCATCATTGTAAGCATTAGTCTAGCACCACTCGCACCTAAAGGGTGCCCAAGTGCAATTGCTCCTCCACAAGGATTCAACTTATCTGGATTAGCACCTGTTTCTTTTAACCAAGCTAATGTTACTGAAGCAAAGGCTTCATTCACTTCAAAAACATCAATATCGTCAATAGATAGACCTGCTTTTTCCAACGCTTTTTGTGTGGCAGGAATAGGTCCTGTTAACATTAAGGTTGGGTCAGATCCCACAATAACTCTCGTGTGAATTAAAAATTTCGGTTTAAACCCTAGTTCTTCTGCCTTTTCTTTGCTCATAATAAGGACAGCTGCCGCACCATCGCTGATTTGACTTGCATTTCCTGCATGAATTGAACCATTTTCTTTAAAAGCAGGTTTTAACTTCCCTAAGGCTTCAAGCGTTGTTTCCCTCCTTGGACCTGCATCTTCCTGAATTAAAACGGATTCTGTACTACTTAATGAAATGTCCATAGGCATTATTTCATTATCAAAATATCCAGCCTCCTGGGCCATGATTGCTTTTTGATGACTTAATAAAGCATACTGATCCAGATCCTCTCGAGAAAAGCCATATTTCTCAGCAATTCTTTCGGCAGATAATCCTTGATGAATGACTTCATATTTTTGAGTCAAAGCATTGCTAAAAGCTATACCTTGATAATTAGAACCTATTGGAATCCTAGACATACTTTCCACTCCGCCAGCAATGACGATATCCATATCTCCAGCTAAAATAGCTTGGGCAGCAAAGTGAATGGCTTGCTGGCTTGAACCACATTGTCTATCAATCGTTGTACCAGGAACCTCAACTGGAAGACCTGCAATTAAGGCAGATAACCTAGCAATATCACCCGCTTGTTCGCCAATTTGAGATACACAGCCTAAAATAACATCTTCTATTCGACGTGGTTCAATACCAGATCGATATACTAATTCTTTTATCACCATACCTGCTAAGTCATCCGCTCTTATATCTTTTAAATATCCATTTTTCTTACCAACAGGCGTCCTAACACCTTCCACTATTACCGCTTGTCTCATGAAACCCCTCCCCAAACACTTATAGTCCTAAATTCTTTGCTATAATTGTTTTCATTATTTCATTGGTGCCAGCATAAATGCTCGCTACCGGAATATCACGGTATCTCCTAGCAATCTTATATTCTTCCATATAACCATATCCACCATGAAGTTGGAGACATTCGCCTGCAATCTTTTTAGCTAGTTCAGTATATTTCCATTTCGCCATCGAAACTTTTGTCACAACATCTTTTCCCGCTATATGATCAGCTATTAAGGAATCTAGAAATACTCTTCCCATTTCGATATCCGTCGCCATCTCTGCTAATTTGAATTGTGTATTTTGGAATTGTCCAATTGACTTACCAAATGCCTGACGAGATTTTACATAGTCTAATGTAGTAGATAGCATTTCTTCAGAAGCAACCTGCGCAGCAATAGCCACGATAAGACGTTCCTGCTGTAGTTTTTGCATCATATAAAGAAAACCATGACCTTCTTCCCCTAGTAGATTTTCTTTTGGGACTTTACAGTCTTCAAAAATCAATTCTGCTGTATCCTGACAATGTAAGCCAATTTTATCTAGTTTTCTACCTCGAGAAAATCCCGGATGATCTCTTTCAATAACCAACAAACTAATGCCTTTATGCTTAGGCACTGCTTTCGGATTTGTTTTACAAGCGACGATGACTAAATCAGAATGAATACCATTAGTTATAAATGTTTTTTGTCCATTAACAATATAATGGTCTCCATTTAAAACAGCCGTTGTACTTATATTTGCTAAATCCGACCCTGCTCCTGGTTCTGTCATAGCAATAGCTGTAATACACTCTCCACTAACACATTTTGGCAGCCATCTTTCTTTTTGCTCATCTGTTCCAAACGCCATAATATACGGGATATTAACGTCACTATGAAGACCTATTCCAACTAAACCTGAACCTACTTTCTCCAACTCTTCATTTATTACAACATTGAATCCCCAGTCTACTTCACTACCACCATATTCTTCAGGTAAGTCTGGACATAAAAAACCTTGCTCACCCATCTTTGTCCAAAAAGAGCGAGGAATAATTCGATCTTCTTCCCATTGTTCATAATAAGGGTATGCTTCTTTCTCCAAAAACTTTCTGAATGATTGACGAAAAATCTCATGTTCTTCTCTTAAATATGGATGCTTCATTATCTCTCTCCTCCATTTGTCGTTATATACCGATAGATGACAATTTACATTTAAACTTTGCCAGAAGAAATATAGAAGTTTGGAAATCGGGGTAAAACATACGAGGATTAACCTGTTAGAAAACGGTTACAAAAAACTATGTAAAATTTACTAACTTGGAATGTTTTTCTAAATATTACAAGTATAATTTTAACTTAAATTCCCAATTCTTACAAATATGATTTTATTCCGCAAATAAAAAAGAGCAGAGAAAAATTCTTTCTGCTCAACACAACTATTATAGAAATAGCAATGCGACTTTTAATCTACTAAAAGATGTAAATCATTTTTTCTCTTACAGATCTAGTAATATTCGTAAAAAAGATTGCAACAATGACTCTAATTTTTCACATCACATCTCTATTGTTTATGTATTATTTTCTCTTTACAGTTATGTGCTTAGGGTTAAATCTTATATATGAAATAGCAACAGAGCTTATTAACCAACTAAAAATACCAATACAAATACTAAACAACCAATTACCACTGATTTGTAAACCTAACAAAACAGTGATAACACAAACAACCCCGCCAATCATCCCAAACACTGAGCCATTTGCTATATAAGCAGCCTTTTTAGATCCTGATTTTATTCCAACCATTATGACAGCTGTAATCATAACAGCTGGAAATGCAGCAAATATCCCCGCTAATATCCTCCATGGAGAAACGACGCTAATGAGATAACTTAGCATAACCGCTGTTCCTCCAAGTAAAAAACGAAACCATAAATCTTTATCCACTTCTTCTCACCCCCTTATTTAAACTGCGACGTAAGCAATACAACAGCTACTGAAAATACAAGCCAACACATCATAGAATTTGTTAGACCTATTTTCCATCCTTGCTTCGGTAGCAAATACCCAGCGATAACGGCGATAAAAATATTAATTAGCATACCGAAAATAGCACCTTTTGATAGAACAACGGAGTGTTCAACAAGAAGCTCACCTTTAAAATCTAGCGCTATAGAAAGTAAGGCCGCTAAATAAACGGCTGGGAAAGCAGCAAATATACCTCCAACTCTTTCTCCTAACCTCCTTGAAATAATTGTTGAAGCTAAAACGGCTAAACCACCTAACACAAATCGAATAACTAATGCACTTACAGATAATTCACTCACTGTATTTCCCCTCTTAACAATTATTATACGAATAATTACTACTTTAATATTGTTCATTAATTCACATTACTAAACCTCTTTTTTCTCTAAAAAATTATTACCAAAAATGGTTTATTCATATAACATTTCAAACACTAGTAAACTAAGCATAAACACAAAAAAAGCTAGTCCAACTATCATATATGATAGTTGGACTAGCTCTATAAAGTACTTTAATTATTATTTTAAAAAGATAAAGTATAACAAGAAAATAACAGCTAATCCATACATAATCGGATGTACTTTTTTCGCTTTTCCTGAAACAATCATTGTAATTGGATAGAATAAGAATCCAATTGCTATACCAGTTGCAATACTATATGTTAATGCCATCATTACAACTGTAAAGAAAGCAGGTACTGCTACTTCAAACTTATTCCACTCGATATCTTTAAGTGACGTTGCCATAAGAACACCAACAATAATTAGTGCAGGTGCTGTTACAGCAGATGTGATAACAGATAGTAACGGGAAGAAGAATAGCGACAATAGCATTAAAATACCAGTTACGATTGCTGCAAATCCTGTACGTGCTCCAGCTGCAACCCCAGCAGTTGACTCAACGAAAGAAGTTGTTGTAGATGTACCAAAAATAGCTCCAGCTACAATCGCAAGTGAATCTGCTAATAGACCTCTACCAGCGCGTGGTAGTTCGTTTCCTTTCATAATACCCGCTTGTTTCGTAACAGCTACTAATGTTCCAGCTGTATCAAAGAAGGCTACGAATAAGAATGTTAAAATAACAATGAAAATATCACCTGTTAATAATTGTGACGGTTCTTTAAATGCTTCAAAAGCTGCTCCAAAAGTTGGCTCGATACTTGGTACAGCACCAACTATTTGGCTTGGAACTTTAATTAATCCAAAAATCATACCAACAATTGTAGAAATAATCATACCAATAAAAATGGCTGCTTTAAATCCTCTTGTTAATAAAATAACCGCAATAACGATTCCGAAGATTGCTAATAATGTATTACCATTTGTTAAATCACCAATTCCAACTAATGTAGCTGAATTAGCAACAACGATTCCTGCACTTTGTAATCCGATAAAAGCAATGAATATACCAATACCTGCTCCAACTGCATTTTTCAATTCAACTGGAATAGCATTAATAATCTTTTCACGGATACCTGAAAGAGATAAACATACGAAAATTACCCCAGAAATTAAAACACCAGTTAAAGCGGTTTGCCAAGGAATACCTAATGTTAACACGGCTGTATAAGCAAACAGTGCGTTTAGACCCATACCAGGAGCAAGAGCAACTGGGAACCTTGCGATTAGTCCCATCAAGATACTACCAACCGCTGCAGCTAATGCTGTTGCTACGAATACAGCACCTTTATCCATTCTTAGCTCGGCAGGAAAATCTGCAATATCAGCTAGTGTTAAAACATTTGGGTTTACTACAAGGATGTATGCCATCGCTAAGAATGTTGTAATACCACCAATAATTTCACTTCTATAGCTTGTGCCAAGCTCATCAAATTGAAAATATTTTTTCATTATCAATTTCCCTCCGAAAATTTGTTGTTGTAATACCTTATGAGATCCCTTTTCCCCACAGAAAAAGCTCCGTCTATATAGAACGGAGCTTTGACAATCAATGAAAATAAGAAACTACCCTTTTCACACAAGTTGCATAATACTTGTTACAGTTAAAAAAGGTAATCATTTCATCGTAGTCAAGCCGTTCATGGCAGCTTGGTAGAAACTTTTGGGCCATATCCCCAAGAATATACGACTAACAATATTAAGTTAAATATAATTTCTGTAATCATATTAACAACACAAAATATAAAAGTCAAGAAAAAAGACGAACATTATTTTTTCTGATAGTTTTAAAGTTCGCTTTCTACTCTTTTTTTCATGAAAACGACACATTATTTTCCATATTTAGCTAACAGTATAGTTTTCTCTATTTTTAAATAGCGATTATTACCATCTATTTCACCTTTCATTTCAATACATACATGACATTATCGGCAGCTTTATGCCATTTCGAAGCCAAAAACATTTCAACTAAGGCTACCAACAAATAGATTGGTTGTAGTACGGATAAATAGCCAATCATTAAAATCTGTATAATAATCCAAATCCCCAATATAAATCCCATTAAAAATAAGTACTTCCAAACTCCAAGTGAACGTGATATTAAAAATAGAATGGTAACTAAAATATGCCCTATTCCAATAACAATGAATAAGAATAGACCTGGTATGAGAAAATCAAAGAAAACCTCACTCGGTAAAATCTCAGTCGACATGCCTAACGTCTTCCCAGAAGGATCTACAATGAAACCAAATCCTCCAGCCATCGCACCTATTCCAGTAAAGAAAAACAAAATTATTATAACTCGCTTCAGCGCTTTTTTCGTCATAACCAATAACCTTCCTTCATTCAAGTGATATTTTCTTATTACACTCTTCCATTCATTGCTAAACGTATTTTGTTTAGAAGAAAACATCTTGAAAGAAAGAATTGCAGAGTAAAGATTAGACTAACTCCTAAGTTCAAACAAAAAAATCTAGACCTTCTAATGAAGAGTCTAGATTTTTACAGTCGTACACCTTTTTATCAACTTAACAATTGCAAGATGATCTACTACATTATTCATTCACTACATTTAACGGCTTCGTTTTCAATTTAATGAGGTACTGTTTTGTAAGATACCCTAAAACTAATTCCACAATAATCGCAAACAATACGATGAAATATACTTTATCTGAGAATCGATCAAACATCAGTCCATATAACGCCTGCCCTATAGGATATGAACACATAACAATCGTTGAAACAAATGCACTAACTTTTCCTAACATTACATTCGGTGTTTCAGTTTGGATAAACATTTGAGCAAAAATAGTGAAAATCCCCACTGATGCCAAGCATAAAAAAGTACATAAACAAATTATTACATAAGCAATCATTGGCTGTATCTCTATACTTGTTACAAGTGCTATTGGTAACAACACCAGACTTCCTATTAGAATAAATACATAAGAGTTATGGATGCTGTATTTTTTTGATACAAAACCTATCGCGAGCCCCGCACCAATTGATCCGATAGCTAGGATGCTTTCTGCTATTCCATATAATTGAGAGCTTAAACCAAGTTGTACTTTAATAATATAAGGTAAGCCAATCATAAGCATTGTAGAAAAAAAAAGATTAATAGCAGCGACTACTAATAAAACCTTAAATAATATCGGGTTATCCTTACCAATAAAAAAGAGAGCTTGTTTTAAATCTGTAATTGCTGTTTCAATCGCATTTCCTTTTGATTCTTGCTTTGTCAAAGGAATATGGATAAATACTTCAATCAGCGCCGAAAGAAAAAATGCAACTGCTCCAACTATTACAATTACTTTTAAGCCAAAAAATCCGTACAATATTCCTCCTAAAATAGGTCCTATAAAATTCGCTAAAGCATTTACCTGCACTACAACTCCATTTGCTTGTAACAAATACTCACCATCTACTAAGACGGGAACACTTGCTTGAACAGAAGGTTGATACATCGATTGAATGACTGATAATACAACCATTACAACAGCAATTAAGAAAACAATATTGCTATTATTTAATTGAAAAAGAAACAAAATACACACTAATGAAGTAAATGCATCTAAACAAACCATAATATTTCTTCGATTAAAGCGATCAGCTATCACTCCTCCAACAGGCGATAATAAAATCGTTGGTATCATCGATAAAGCCAGAATGCTTCCAAACGCAGTAGCCGATCCTGTCACGTCTAATACATATAATGATAAAGAAAATCGTAAAATAGAGTTTCCAAACAAAGATATAATCTGACCAATAATCATTAATGTAAAATCTTTATGAAATAACTTACTTTTCATTTGTATCACTCCTTTTTTAAAAACAAACCGACTAGCGGTATGTATAATTCAAATAATATACTGCCTTCCCAAAAAGGCAGTTCATTATTTGAATACACTTTTTAAATAACTATGCATTGCATGCAAAACTTCTTCATCCATAAACGGTATTCCCATCTGTTCCGTAAGATGTTTTAGGAATACTATTTTACGTTCTAAATCTTCTTCACTTACTTGAGCAATCATCGGACTAAGCCAAACATTATTTAATAACAAAATCACTTCACTTGCACTTTTGCTATCTTCTACGTTGATAGACCCATCTTTTTTGCCTTCTTCGATTAAATCTTGAAAGATTGGAACACCGTATTTCATCGTACCATGAAGTAAAGTACTAACGAATTTTGGATTTTCCGCTAAAGATATAGCCATTTTATCAAACTGTTGCTTTTCAAAAGCTTCAAATTCAGCACAAATGATTTTTTTGAGTTTTTCTAACCCATTTAAACGCTCGGCATTTTTGAACTTTTGAAACGAATTTCGTTCATTGAAGCCCCTATCACCAATTGCATGTAAGATTTCTTCCTTTGATTTAAAATGATGATAAATCGCACCCTTACTCATGCCTAATTCATTAATAATATCTTGGATCGTTGTTTGTTCATAACCCTTTTCCAAAAACAATCGATATGAAATCGAAAGAATTTGTTCAATTGTTTTCTCGGGATGCTTATTTCGAGCCATAATTTTTGCCTCCATACATACCAATGGTATGTATGGAGAATATCATTTTACAATCTATAAGTCAATCACATCTCCACTAAATAGGCCAACAAAAAATAAAAACCTCGAAAACCCTTTATCAATTAGGTTTCCGAGGTTGATAAATTATTTTATTCCCACTCAATAGTAGCAGGTGGCTTAGAAGTAATATCATACACAACGCGGTTGATGTGTGCTACTTCGTTTACGATACGTACTGAGATCTTTTGAAGAACATCCCAAGGGATACGTGCCCAGTCAGATGTCATTCCATCGATTGAAGTAACAGCACGGATACCGATTGTGTAATCGTACGTACGAGCATCTCCCATTACACCAACGCTACGGATGTCAGGTAGTACTGTAAAGTATTGCCAGATGTCGCGCTCTAAGCCCGCTTTTTTGATTTCATCGCGAAGGATGAAATCAGATTCACGAACGATTTCTAATTTCTCTTCTGTCACTTCTCCAAGTACACGAATTCCAAGACCTGGTCCTGGGAAAGGCTGACGCCATACTACTTCATCAGACATACCTAGCTCTGTACCTAAAGCACGAACTTCGTCTTTGAATAATGTATTTAATGGCTCAATTAACTTAAACTGCATATCTTCAGGAAGTCCACCTACATTATGGTGAGATTTGATTGTTTGTGCAGTTGCTGTACCACTTTCAATAATATCCGTGTATAAAGTACCTTGAGCTAAGAAGTCAATACCTTCTAATTTAGCTGCTTCATCATCGAACACATAGATGAATTCGTTACCGATGATTTTACGTTTTTGCTCAGGATCCGAAACACCTTTAAGCTTAGACATGAAACGATCTTTTGCATCAACTTTAATAACATTCATATGGAATTGCTCAGTGAATGTTTTCATAACGCCTTCTGCTTCACCTTTACGAAGAAGACCATGATCAACGAAAATACATGTTAATTGATCGCCGATTGCTTTGTGAATTAAGACAGCTACGACAGAAGAATCTACGCCACCACTTAATGCACATAGAACTTGTTTATCTCCAACTATTTCACGAATTTTTTCAACTTCCATTTCAATGAAGTTGTGCATAGACCAATCGCCTTTACATCCACATACATTGAATGCAAAGTTTTTCAAAATATCATTACCGTACTCTGAATGTTGTACTTCTGGATGGAATTGAACAGCATATAATTGGCGTTCTTCATTACTCATACCAGCGATTGGACATGATGCACTTGTTGTATCAATAGTGAATCCTTCAGGTGTAGCCGTTACAAGATCTCCATGGCTCATCCATACAATTTGGTCAGTTGGTAATTCTTTATAAAGAGAAGAAGCATTTTTAATATTGATTTCTGCTTTACCGTACTCACTGTGATCTGCTTTCTCTACTTTTCCACCAAAATGCGTTGTCATTAATTGCATTCCGTAACAAATCCCGAATACTGGAATTCCCATGTCGAAAATACGTTCATCACAGCGGAATGAGTTTTCATCATAAACACTGTTTGGTCCACCAGATAAAATGATTCCTTTTGGATTCATTTCTTGAAGTTCTTCCAAAGTGATTGTATGAGGATGCAATTCCGAATACACACCAAATTCTCTAATACGTCTTGTGATAAGCTGATTGTACTGACTACCAAAATCAAGTACTACTATGATTTCTTGATTTTGCATTTCTGTTTTCCCTGACACAAACGTCACCTCTACTAATAATTTATAATTCAAAACCGCTTATATAAAGGAAAGTGCAAGTGCCTTATGTAGCACCAAATAGTATAAGACTAACCGGCAAAAAAGTTATTCATTGACCGGATGAACTTATGACCTTTCAAGACTAAGGCTCTGAAGCTAGACAGCCGTCTAAGTTCAATAATCTTCTATTTATATAAAACGGTAAACAACTAAGAAATATTGTTCTTATCTTATCATTTGCAGAATAGCAATAACAAGTTATAGCCGCATTCACTTGTTAGAACGACAAAAGTATAGAATAAGCATCAGAACAAAGCATAACTCATCTAGATTTGCGCCTCCAAAAAACATCCGGTTCTTTGATGCCAAATGGCATACACTATCCTAAATTCTGATAGTATAAAGAAAGAACTAGAATCTACCATAAATCATCGCATAAGGCAGTAATCTAGTTCTATTTCCAATCGTTCCTCTAAGAAGCAAGCAACACAAAGCTACTCACTTCCTTCATAGTCAGGTTATTTACGGCAACCCGGTAGAAACTTTCGAACCATATTATCGAGGATATACGCAGGAAATAATATTAAATTTAAATGTAAATCAAAACCTATTGTAACAACTGATTAAAATAGAGGTCAAGTTATTGTTTTTTTCATAACTTTCTCCCATAATTCTTTCGCTCCACTCCAACTCTCTAAAGCATCCGCATTTCCATAGATTACTTTTTCATAATGCTTTGTTAATTGGCTCATATCATCATTATTGAAATGCTCATCTACATAATTTGCAAACTCTCGGAGCGTTTGACCTTTATGTTTTTTCAAGCCCATTCTTTTAAGCTGTTTATTTAACACATGATAAGCCTTAATGAACGTATCTTTTGATGAATGTCTCTTAAAGTACCAAATCCAAACATACGGAAGCCATTTACCTCTTATTAAATATAAGAGCCCCACAAACGCAAGTACCCCCGCGAGAGTACCTGCATTTTTTTTCCAATTTTGAATGACCTTATTCTTTACATGAGTTATCGTAATAGGAGCTTTTCCAGAGCTTTGCTGCTCTTCCAATTCCTTTTGTTTATTAGGTGTTTGCGTAGGCTTTTTTGGTGTATCCGAATTCTTTTTACTATCCGTTCCAGAAGAAGTGGTAGTTGGTTTGAATTCAAAGCGAGCATTATTTGTGAATCCTTTTGTTGGTTCAAAAGGAACCCAGCCTACTCCTTCAAAAAACACCTCCACCCATGAATGAGCATTGTTATTCGTAACCTTATAAACTTTACGACTTTTTTCAGATGAAGCATACTCTCCTTCTGTATATCCTTTAGCCCATCGAGCTGGTATACCTATTGTACGTAGCATGATGACCATGGAAGTGGAAAAATGATCACAATACCCTCTCTTTGTCTCAAATAAAAATTGATCTACAAAATCTTGACCATCTTCAGGATAAGGGATATCAATACGGTCATATTCAAATTCCGGGCGATCAAAATAATTTTCTACCGCTTTAACCTTATCGTATCTATTATCTTTATCCTGCGTAAGGCTTACTGTTAGTTCCCTTATTCTATCTGGTAAATAAGGAGGCAGTTGAAGATCTTCAGTCCAATAAGAATCGTCCTGATTCTGTATTTTTTTTAGATCTTCCACTTGAAAGGTTGGAACTCGATAATCAAGTTCGAATTCATCAAGCTCTACGTCCACTCCTTCTGCATCAACACTCTTAATTTTGTTCGATGTATAATTATATTTATATAAAGCCTTGTTATTTTCTGATGGATTGATAATATCCAAGCTATCAATTGGGGTTGGATACGAGATATGACTATAAGGAATTTCAACTTTAACTATGTCTTTTTTCTTTTTTATACTCTCATCAATCATAGAATAAGTATCGAGCGGAATAGTATCGTTATTGATCACATTTTCATTAAAAAACTCTGCCGTTTGTTCCCATCCCAAGCCCGTATAATAATTTTTATTCTCGACTTTCCAATAGTGTTTGGATTCCGTTGTAGCCGTAAAGACCAAGGTGTTATCTTCTTCAAAACCCCCTCCTAATTTCGAATCATCTACTCCGTAACCTACCTTCGCTGTTGTTGACTTATCAGCGAATTTATCTGAATAGGAGATAAGGAAAGGTACAGGATCGGGCCATTGTTCTTCTGGCTTAGGCATCAAATAAGCAAATACTCCACTAACTGTAATCATAATTAATAATGGAACAATCCATCGACTGTATTGTTTGAAACTAATAGAAAGTCTTTCTTTTTGAAGAAGACGTTCTACTGTCAAGCTCCCAATTAACATAAAACCAATGACAAACATACGGATGATAGCCCAATCTCCATCATAGTTCGAAAATGTATCTAAAATGCTAATAAACATAACACTAATCACATAAAACAAAAATATGCTTTTCTTTATCGAAATCCAATAAAAAAGTAAATATACTAAAATCCATAAGAACAAATAAAACAAGATTGTTCTTATGCTATTAGTGATAGACATCCATTCTTGTTCAAACAACACGCCTATACTGTAAATACACTCTTCTATAAATTGACGAATCCATTGAAAATCAAAAATAGAAACAACATCATAATAGAGGTAATGGATTGAAATAAAAATAAAAGCAAATAAAATAACAGCTTTCCACAAAAACCTTATACCAAACGCATATAAAATCATCGCTACTCCGACAAATAGGATAAAAACCGAGATGTTTTGAATTTCAACAATTACTTTTAACGGCCTTAACCATTCACATAAAAGCAAAAATCCTAATATATAAAAGCACAATAAAGAAAAGCGATTAGACCAAAACCTGCTCATTTATTTAGCCCCTCCCCCATTTCGCTTTTCCATTTGCCAGATTGAATAAAGCGACAACGAATACCTTTCATCATTGCTTCAGTTTTAACAGACTGGTCCCATTTTTGGTTAGTCGAGCTGTCCTCCATGACAAATACCGTAGCTTTCGTATTTCCTTTCATAACACTTACAGAAGACAACACCGATTTATTAAATTGTGATGTAATGAGAATATAGGAGGTGTTAGCTGGTATATTCTGTTTGCCAACATACAAATAGTCTTCTATAGACTTTTCTCCAACATCTTCTATTTTGGCTAACGAATAAAAAATTTTAACTCGTTGCTGTTCACCTCTACCCACAAAAGTTGCTTGATTTAAATTAGCTGTTCCAACGAATGCAACTCCTACTCCCTTGTACAATATGCTATGAGCTAAAGAAGCTGCTAAACAAACCATTTCTTCAAATAAATCTGAAGGAGATTGGTCTAAAACAATTAAGACATCTTGGCTTTTTCGCTCTTCAAATTCTTTTGTCATAATTTCATTTTTTTTAGCGGTCGCTTTCCAATGTATCCAAGATAATCGATCACCAGCTGTATAATCTCGTACACCAGAAACAATGGATGTTTCACTATGATTTTTCACCGCTGAGGCGAGCTGTCCTTGTTCATAAAAAGCTTCTAATTGTTGATAATTGATTTTTTGATAACTTGGAAACACTAGAATGCGATTATGACATTCAATGCTAACAGACTTTTCATATAACCCCAGTAAATCTCCTGTTTTAAATGAAACTGCTTTAAAATTATGCTCTCCTCGAACCGTTTCAGGAATGGTATAAGTAAAATTCACTTCTTTTTGAAAAAGAGGAAATATCATTCTTCGATTATAGTCATAAGCTTGAATCCGCAATCTCTCATCCATAAAATCTTCAACAACTACATATAATAATGGAAAAAACCTAGGAAACTTTATCTTAATTTCAACTATGATAGAATCTCCCATCTTATATTCCTTTCGATTAAAACGACGACTCACTTCAATATTCTTTAATGGATATAACTTTAATAGAACGGCATACACTACAAAAGGTAGAAAACTATAAAATAAAAACCAGCTTACAAACCCACCCTGAAACATAGAAAACACAAATAAAATAACTATTAATAAGATCAACATCACCATCTTCATCAGAGGTGATGAAAAAAAACGAAATTTTTTTATCATTTCTTCACAGTCCTTTGAACAGGAACAGGAATTCTAATTAATAGCTTTGTTATAATCTCTTCAGGTGTAACGCCACTATATCGAGCTTCCGGTTTTAAAATAATACGGTGAGAAAATACATATGGAACTAAATACTGAATATCATCTGGTATGACATAATCT
This sequence comes from Bacillus sp. AP8, assembly GCF_000321185.1. NCBI lineage: Bacteria > Bacillati > Bacillota > Bacilli > Caryophanales > Bacillaceae > Bacillus > Bacillus sp. AP8. The sequence continues at coordinate 16,335 of NZ_CAPG01000093.1, read as the reverse complement.
CTACCTTGAATAAAAGCATAGGCCTGTCCCGCTTTCATTAAAGCAATGGATCCACGTGGACTAGCTCCCAGGTAAACAGATGGGTCTGTTCTTGTTTCATTAGAAATTCTCACAATATATTCTTTAATGGCATAATCAACATGCACATTACGTACTTCTTCTTGTAAGCGTCGAATCTCTTCGACTTGAATAACAGGCTGCAGTTGTTCAATCGGTTGATTATATTGAACACCATTTAAAATATCAATTTCCTCAACAACTTGAGGATACCCCATTCCCATTTTTAATAAAAAACGATCTAACTGTGCTTCAGGTAATGGATAAGTCCCTTCATGTTCTATAGGATTTTGTGTAGCCATAACAAAAAATGGTTGCTCTAGCTTTCTAGTTACTCCATCAACAGTTACACTTGCTTCTTCCATTCCCTCTAGTAAAGCGGATTGTGTTTTCGGAGATGTACGATTTATTTCATCTGCCAAAATAATATTTCCCATTATCGGCCCAGGGCGAAAATTAAATTCTTGCTCTTTCGGATTATAAATAGATGTACCCGTTACATCTGAAGGTAATAAATCTGGTGTAAATTGAATTCTTTTAAAGCTTGCATTAATAGAAGTAGCAAGAGCTCGTACCATCATTGTTTTCCCCACTCCAGGCACATCTTCTAGTAAAACATGCCCTTCCGCTAATAAAGCCACAATACTTAACTCCGATATATTTCTTTTTCCAATGATGACACGATCTATATTATTTAAGATTTGTTCAATTATAGGATTTTTCTGTTCGTATACCATCTGTACCTCCGAATTGATATATTTTCATTTTTTGTAAATGTATTTCCATAATAGCATCTTTTGACAAATTATTGACAAAAAATTCGAACAAATAACAAAAAACATCATCATTCACTGAATATCTTATGTAAGAACATCATAACATCTGGGGCTGAATTGTTTTCTAATAATTTTGACATTTGTAAGCGAATTTAGTCTTTTACATCTCTCTATAAAAATAGAACCCACAGAAACAATTCCTCTGCGGGTTCTATTCGATAAATCTATGAAATTCATTATCTATTAAACGGTTGGTACTCTTTTTGTATCCATTCCTATCTGTGGATTTTTCCATAATTCTGACCATTTTTTAATAGCCGCAATCATGATTATTAGTCCAAGCACCAGCATGATAACGGATAACGTTCCATTTAAGAAGTTATATCCTGCCGCTGCTTTGTTCCAATATACATGTTTAATCATCCAATAGCCGGCATAGTTAACCGTTACATATAAGTAAGCAAGTGGAACTAAGCAAGTAAGCATATACCAACGCTTATCAGCAATTTTCAAAATAATAGTTGCTCCAATGATTAAACCGATTGAAGCCATGAGCTGATTGGAAACACCGAATAATGCCCAAACCGAGCTAATATCTCCTGAAAACAACAAATATCCCCACATAAAACATGCTAGAGCACTAGCGAAGATTGATCCAGGTATCCAATCCGTCTTTTTCAATGGCTTATACACATCACCTAAGAAATCTTGAATTAAGTAACGAGCAACACGAGTTCCAGCGTCAATCGCTGTTAAAATAAATACTGCTTCAAACATAATAACGAATTGATAGAAGTACGACGCTAAATGACTAAACCATTTAATCCCCGTAAATATATACGTCATACCAACAGCAAGCGTTACGGCTCCACCTGTTCTTCCTTCTAAATCCATTCCAATTTCTTTACTTAATTCCGGTAAATTATCTACTGTCATACCTAATGTTTTGAATACTTCAGGTGTAGAGTTAATTGCAAAATAATCTGCTGGATGTAACGCTGTAGCAGCAATCAATGCCATAATTCCTACTAAACATTCTACAAGCATCGCTCCAAAACCAACAACCTTAATGTCGCTCCATTTATCCAACATTTTAGGCGTAGTACCTGATCCAACAAAAGCATGGAAACCAGAAATGGCTCCACAGGCAATTGTAATAGAAACAAACGGCCATACTGGACCCGCATTAATTGGCCCTCCACCATTTATAAAATCAGTAAAAGCAGGCATTTGAATAACTGGATTAACAAAGAATACCCCTACAATAAGTGCAATAAACACACCAATTTTCATAAAACTACTTAAATAATCACGTGGTGCAAGCAGTAACCATACTGGTAATGCTGCTGCGAAAAAAGCATAAATAGGTAAAATAATAGCTAATGTTTTATAATCAAGTGTTAATAAATCTCCAAGAGCTGTTCCTTGAATTTTTGGTCCTAAGAAAACACCTACCATTAGTAGAATAAATCCAATAGTTGATGTTATACCCAATTTTCCTGTCATTTTATAAGCAATTCCAACTAACATAGCAATAGGGATTGTAATCGCTACTGCAAACGTTCCCCATGGGTTGTTTTGTAATGCATTTAGTACAACCATTGAAAGTCCAGCCATTGTAATTGTAATAATAAACAACATTGCAAGTCCCGTACAGAAGCCCGCAACAGGTCCTAACTCTTCTTTTGCAACTTCAGAAAGAGATTTCCCTTTCTTTTTCATCGAAGCAAATAATACTACTGCGTCATGAACCGCTCCACCAATTACAGCTCCAATTAATAGCCATAGTAACCCTGGCAAATAACCAAATTGCGCCGCTAAAATTGGACCTACAAGTGGTCCTGCTGCTGCAATCGCCGCAAAATGATGTCCAAATGTTACCCATTTATTTGTTGGAACATAATCTTTTCCATCTTCTAACTCATGAGCAGGTGTTGGAACTGAATCATCAAGCTTTAACACCTTTACCGCAATAAACGTACCGTATAAACGATATGCAATCATTAAAATACAGATAGCTCCTATAACAATTGTAATCGCATTCATTACTTTTCAACCCCTCCGCTTGTTAATAGTAAAATAATAACCTACGTATGTTATAAACGTAGGTTTTCATTTTAAAATGTCAAAAATCCGAGTTGAAATGCAAAATAGCTGGCATGAAATTCAACGAAACAACAAAGTATATACACTTATTTCGCTGGTTAAAGACCTAAATATTCTGGATGAGTTGCAAAAAGACGCGAAACCATGAGAAGTCAACCAAATGTCCTAAGCATGATAACTAGACATACTCTATTATTAGTAGGAACATTGTTTTTTATAGTTATAAGCCAATTTTAGCTCTTAACTCCTTTGTATATGTTCTACTTACAGGAATAGATGTCCCCTCCTGCATAATAAGATTGTAAGTTGAGTTAAACCATGGTTGTATTTCTTTAATATATTCAGTATTTACAAGATAGGAGCGATGTACACGGATAATACTTGTATCTTGTAGTTTTCTTTCAAACGTTACTAGTGACTCCGTTGCTGCAAATCTTTCAGATAATGTAGTAATAATCGTATTACCTTCTTCAGTTGTACAATAAACGATATCTTTCATATTTACTAACACAATACGATCATCTAGATTAATAGCGAGCTTATCTTTAATTTCCTTTTTCTGATTTAGAACTTGAACGAACTCTTGTGTACGACTTTTTTTATCATTCATTTTGTGTTTAAGCTTAACAATCGTTTGTTTCACACGGTTTTCTTCAAAGGGCTTTAATATATAATCAAAGGCACTTAATTCAAAGGCTTTTAGAGCATACTCATCATAGGCTGTAGCAAACACAATTTCAGGGACATCCGTATGTTCTCGTAATCGTTCAGCTAATTCGAGACCATTTCCTCCTGCAAGCTCAATATCTAAAAACAAAACATCAATATCTTGTTCAATCACTTGTTCTAGAACATCTTCAATATGATCAGCCTCACCAACAATATCCACTTCTCTGCTTCGCTTTAATAGATAGGCAAGTTCATCTCTTGCTAATGGCTCATCATCCACTATAAACGCTCTTAACATCTTCTTCCTCCCATCTGCTTTGCTTAAAAGGAAGATGAATTTCAACTTTTGTACCAATTCCAATCGTACTAGTAATCTCAAAAGAAGCTTCATCTCCATATATTTCTATAATTCTTTGCTTGATATTCCATAACGCTGAGCCAGTTCCTTTTTTAGAATCAACCGTTTGATTGCCTAACTTCATAAGATTCTCATCGTTAATCCCTATGCCATTATCCTCTGTAATTAAAATCACTTGCTCACATTCTGTAACTACACGAACTTTCACCTCACCTTTCTTAGACCTCGTAAAAGCATGCTGAACAGCATTCTCTACTAATGGCTGAAGTGTAAAAGGCGGAATTAATACATCCTTTAATAAAGGATCTATATCTAAACAAATCGTATATTTATCTGGAAATCTAGCCTTTTCAATCGCTAAGTATGCTTCTACGTGCTCAAGCTCCTTTTCAAGTGGAATCAACATCGAACGCGCTCCATGCAAATTGCTTCGAAAAAACGTGCTTAATTTTATTAGTAACATTCTTGCTTGATCAGCATCTGACCGAACTAAACTAGATATTGTATTGATACTATTAAATAAGAAATGAGGATGTACTTGCGCTTGTAGAGCTTTAATTTCAGCATCTTTTAATAGTTTTCGCTGTGATTCCGCTTCAGCCAGCTCTAATTGAGTAGAGAATAATTTACTTAAACCTTCAGCTAATTCCTGCTCTACACTCGTAAGCCGATCAGGATTTGTAAAATACAGTTTGAGCGAACCTACTGTTTGATTATGGGCCTGCAAAGGTAAAACAATCGCTGCATGAAGCGGACAATTAGGGTTATAACAACCAATCTCCTCTCGCCTTTTTGCTGTTAATATACGACCTTCCTCAATCACTCTTTTTGTTAATTTTGTCCAAATATTTTGTTTTCTTATGTGATGATCTGCTCCGGCACCGATATGAGCTAACACCTCTTCTTTATTCGTAATAGCAATCGCATCTGCTTTTGTTGCATTCCAAATAATTTCAGCAACCTTTTGACATGACTGTTCATTCAATCCTTTACGAAAATACGGAAGAGTTGCTTGGGCAATATGAAGAGCCTTATGTGTTTGCAATGCCTTTGTTTTTTCTTCTTCAACCATCATAGATTTAATAATGATCATAAAAATGAGTGTCCCAAACCCATTAATAAGGATCATAGGAATCGCAATAATTTCGACTAAGTGGAGAGCCGATTCAAATGGTTTGGCTACTAATAAGATAAAGCCCATTTGAAACGTTTCCATAATTAACCCAATAATAACAGCATGTTTATAAGAAAGACTATGTTTAATTTCAAGCTTTTTTCCTAGATATCCCGTTATGATACCAGCAATAATGGTGGAAACACCACAAGCCACAGCTGTAAAGCCTCCAAGCGTTAAACGATGAATCCCTGCTAATAAACCAGCTCCAATTCCAACAATCGGTCCTCCTAATAGCCCACCTATAGCTACTCCCATTATTCTCGTATTAGCTAAGGCACCTTCCAAATCGACTGAGGTATGCCAAGACTGACCGCTAATAAATCCTTGTTCAATTTGAATTCCTGTATAATTACTAATAATTCCGAAAATGCCGAATATAAAAATCAAGATTATCTTTTCTTTCATCCCATGATCATTGTGCATAATCTGGCGAAACAGCTTTAATCTAGAAAGTAAAAAAGCCAAAATAACTAATAATCCCACTCTTTCTAACATTAAAGGCAATAGCTCAATCATTTCCGCTACCCCATTTCTAAATATGTCTACAATGATTATACTACAACAAATAGGAGTCTGACTTCTTTGTGTTATTACACACAAAAATCAGACTCCATTTATGATTACATTTTTAAACAAAACAATAGTTATTCAGCACTCGATTTTTCTTTACAAACGCTCTATTCTATTTGTATTTATCCTTCATTTCTTTCTCTTTTTCCTTTATGGATTCTTTTAACTCTTTCCCTTCAGCTTTAAGAGTTTGACTTAGTTCATCATAAGTTTCTTTTGAATAATCATTTAAAATTTCATATCGTTGATTTATTAAACTATCTACTTCTAAGCGAACATCATAACTAATTTGTTCTTTTTCTTGAAGATAATACGAAGCTTCTGTTAGCCTACTTTTTTCATCGTATATTAAATTAGAAAATTCCGATTTATTACCATGTAACTCATTTTCTTTTTTTGCTTGCTCATCCCAAACTTTGTTCCAATTCTCATTTCCCCAATCCCACCATTCATTCCACAAACGTTGTCTTTCCTCTTTCCATAACCGTTTAAAATCTTCTGCTGTATCGACAGTTTCAAATTCTCCTCCCCCAGCCTCAGCAACGGCTAACAATTGTTTTTGTCCATTACGATCCACATCAAAACCAATAATATTTACTACTGCTTCAATATTTGAATCATGAAGCTCTTTTGCAGCCTTTGCAGGATTACCGTCACATGTTTCAACTCCATCACTTACTATATAAATAATGTTTTTACCTGGTAAATTTGCTTTTTCAAAATCAGCTTTTGTTTCTATGATAGCTTTTGCAATTGGAGTCCAACCAGTAGGCTGAAATTTCCCTAATGAGCTTGTAAATACTGATGAATTATACGGCTTCAAATCATATACTATTTCAGTGCTGTTACATGAGCTTTTTTTATCACTATCACTATTACTTCCCTTATGCCCATAAACCCTTAAGGAAACATTAGCGCCTTCAGGCATTGAAGCAACAAACTCATTAATGGCATTTTTAGCAAGATCCATTTTGGTTTTACCACCTATCTTTTGTGCCATGCTACCACTTGCGTCTAATAGGATTGCAATATTTGTATTACCTTCTAATCCACCATCTTCATCTAACTTCATTCCTCCAGGCATTTCACTTATTATTGTTTCAATGCTAGGGTTAAATTCTTCAAAATATGTATAATATGGTTGATAATTTTTTCCCTCTCTTATTAACTGTAACAAGGAATGATATATTTGAAAGCTATCTTTATCTTGAAAACTCTTATTATCTAACGCTCTATGAATCACTGCTTTATTATATGCGTTCCCTGAGTATTTCCCCTTTTTTTCTTTAATTATTTCTTCTATATTGCTAGCAACTTCATAATCTTGTTCTTCTGATTCAGAATTTTTTTCGGATTCTTTCTTTTGAGATGCTTCATTCTTTTCCTTATTGGTATCTGTTTGTTCACTTAATCCACAAGCAGTTAAAGATACCAATAAAAGTAGGGACACAACTCCTATCCAAAGTCTACTTCTTCGATTGCCCTCTAGCATAAATAAATACCTCCATAAATAGATAATAATACCCTTTGTTTCCAGATGTATTTCCATAATATGTTTTTTGGTTCAAATATTTTTTATCACTAATATAAATAGTTCGTCAAACCCACGCCGAAACTTGTCTAAGTCTTTAGAATCAATTAATAGTGTAATTCTCTCAAAATCGCATAGATGAAATGAAAATTTTTTCTTTCAATAGGTTATATTGAACCAGCAAAAGATCTATCCAAAGGCATATAAGAATACAAATTTATTGTTCTTTCATTACTTATGTATCATTTTACAATAAATACCAAAAAGATCTATCGAATGATAGATCTTAGAAGCTGCCTAAACTATGTGTCTAACTTTATTGAGTCAGATCAAATTCACCTACATTTGTTCTCACTATTCATTTGATAGCAAGATATCATTTCTACTTAAAACTGAGACTCTTATTTCTTACAAGCTATCGAACTAACGGAGTCCATCAATAAAATATATATTGAATAGAATAAGGTTCATCTACTTTTTTCATTTGGCTCTCTTATACTTCAGTGTTGTTTTTTAACTAGGAATTAATTGCAGCGAAAGTTGGACAACTCCTGTGGGAATAGCATGAGCAAAAGCCCCTGCTAAAACCATTCCCACAGAAAACGCCCATTTGCAGCGAAAAGCAACATCAATGTTTAACAGCACGTTTCATCTTAATCATTAAGAAAACAGCGGTAACTGTTCCACCAATTAAGCCATCAATCATATCAAACATCGTATCGTCTGGATCTCGACCTTGCGCAGTGAAATGAAATAATTTATCTCCAGCAAATTCAAGTAGCTCCCAAAAGCCTGCGACAGCTAATGCAAAAGTGATAATATACAAACCGATGAAAGCAATCGGTAACTGTTCCACTAATTGCTTACCAACAATATATTGCAATATTAACCACGCACCATATCCAATCCATATACCAGATGTAAGATGAAGAAAATCATCAAAGTGATGAATGCTGTATGCTCCACCAAATGTTCCTATGCCTACTGATATAAAGATAAAACCATACGTCATACTAGCAAAAATGGATGGGAATGGATTCCGAGCCTTTCTCTGCCAAGTTCCTATTGCAACGAGTGATAATATCGTTAATATGCCCATGAATGCTTTTGTACTTCTTCCATCTACAATCATCCATACACTCCAGGCCGTAATAATAATAGTCACGATCCACCAAATCCAGCGGTCGACTTTGAGTGCTCTCTTAGCCTTTTGATCCTTCATGTACTCTCCTTCTTCCTAAGCAATTTTCTATTTGAATACTTCCAAGATAAAATCATTTATTTTATTAAAAATATACCAAAATAATATTATGATGGAAAGTTAACTTAAAAAAGGAACCTATTTCGTAATGAAAAGCACATAAGTTATTCAAACTATACATAAAACGTATCCAACTTATAATATATATACACTTTTTATCAAACATATAATCACATCTTTGAGCAGTCTCTTAGTTATTCTCTCTACACGTACGAAAGAGGGCATCATACGTTCTAACCCTACTATCCTATTTGAGTAGCCTAATAACTATATATCACTTAAACATAAGAACAGTGTCTAGTGGGAATTTTCAAAAACCAACAATATTTAGTTATTTAATACAAATCTTGATGGTTCATTTATCTACATTTTTCACATGAATTCTACTCTTTTTTACAAATATATTTCCTAAGAAATATATTTGTCGAAATAAGCCCAAGTAGGATCTCCACCTCAAAACACCAATTCCACAAACATTGTAGGTTCTACCTTTAACATAAAAAGAACCTCTATCATTTCTTTATTTCCATATACCATCCTTATTATGTTCCAACTATTAAACATGTTTACACTTTGTTAATAAGGGAAAATGAATACAAATCACTTATTGGATGCTACTTCCAATGAAAACATACGAATACATAATGGGGGATTTTTTATGAGAAAACAAAATGTTATTATATGTCCAAATTGCCATAGTCATAAAGTAAAGAAGCTACTAAACCTTCCGCTGATGATGTTTGCTCTAGCCTTTGCTACAGCCTGGTTTGAGAGTATCGGATGGATGATCAGTCTATTCTTTTTAATTTTAGGCATAGCCATGATACTTAAAGATAATGGTGGAAAACGTATGAAGTGCTTAAACTGTGGAGAAAACTTTCGTGTAAGTAAAAAAACATTCCATGAATATAAATTACAAAAAGAAGAAAATCATTAAATATAAATAAAAAAGCTTCTCCTTGGTCCAATTACCAAAGAGAAGCTTTTTTAAGGATTTCAATACCTCATTAGCATAAACATATTCAACTTTTAAAATTATAAGCCCCAATCTAATTTCAACATATCTTTTAGGATTGCAACTTTTTCTTGTCCAATATGATCAGAAATTTTCTTCTCAATCGTAGCCTTTAGCAATTCATTTTTCTCATAACACTCTTCTCCCAATTTCGTTAATTGGAGACACTTGTCTTTCTTGTTATTCTCTAAGCTTTTTATCTCAACTAAATTCTTCATTTCAAGCCTTTTGATAAGTTTATGAGTTGCTTGTCTAGAAATATCTACCTGTTTCGAAACCTGTGATATAGTTGGATGCTTTTTGTAAATTCTCGCCATAATAAACCATTCAGAATTCGATATATAAATATCACTGGAATCATTCCATAGTTTCTCCGTTATTCTTCGAAGTTGAACATGACGTTCACTTAGTACATCAATAAAATCTAAGTTCTGTAATTCTGTATCCAACCATTATCACCTCTTGAATTTTTCCCGTCTTTTACTATATAAAAGCCGCTCTTCATTGTCAACTTAATTGACAATTTGAAGTTAAAGGCATACACTATAAATAGTCAACTTAGTTGACAATAATCCATATAGGAGTATGACAAATGTATAATATTGGAGATTTAGTCATCTACTCAACCCATGGCATTTGCCGAATAGATGATATTTGCAAAAAGACGTATTCAGGAATTACTCGAACTTACTATGTTTTACATCCTATCGAAGATCACTCATTGACAATTAATACCCCTGTCGATAATAAGAATCTAGGAATCATGCAAGGAATTATTAATCGTAATGAAGCAGAGGAAATTTTACAATCTTTTAAACTACCAGGTATATCTTGGATTGAAAAGAGCCATGACCGAAACAAGATATATACAGATATTATAAAGACTGGAACTAGCAAAGAAATTTCTAAAGTCATTAATACTTTAATGCGGAAAAAAGCAGAAGACGAAAGTAATGGAAAAAAGCTAGCGGAAAGTGATAAACAAATATTGATATTAACCCAAAATATATTATTCAAAGAATTATCTATCGCATTAAATACTACATTTGAAGCTATAGCCCAAGAAGTCCATAAAATACTGAATATTAAATTTAATTCATAGTTGTTCTCAATGATACAAACGATGCCTTTATCTCTATCTAGCAGAAACTAGTAAATTGATAATATAAAAAGAAACGCTCAAGTATTTCTACACAAAAAAGAAGCTTCTCCAAAGTCTAATCTACTTTTGAGAAGCTTCTACATTTTGAAGTCTAGCCATCGAATTGTTTAATATCTGTAAAAAAATGAACATCTTTCACGAATTATAGAATATCCCTCAAATATTGAGAAGAATAGATTCTCAATATTTGGGGGATATTCTTCTTTTTTATTGATGAAACCTTCGTTATTTCTAAAGATAGAAATGTTAAATGGATTTATTTAAATACATTTAATTTTATTTTCGCAAATTGCTTTGGTATATAGAGCTTATTAATCAGTAATGGATTTTCTTTATTATTATATAGATTTTCTAATAATAAAAAGCATTCATTTTGCCCAACTAGCTTTTCCTTTCTATCCGCAAGGTTAACAGTATGTGTAAATTTGACTTCAATTTCACCATGATTCGCATACTCATATACTTGGCTCTCAAGAAAATCCAGTATTTGTTCTTTATTGTTCAAGTCGAGTGAAAAATTTTCTACAGTTTCCATCGGCATAAATGTAAAAGCATAGGCTACTAAATCATTGTTTTTTCTATATAAGCGTTCTAACGCTACAACAGTAGATACTTCACTTTTCAACACTTGTTTTGTATATTTAGTTTCTGTGTCTAAGCGGTAGTGGGTTTCTATCTGGTCAAAAGTGGCTATGTGACATTTATGCATTGGGTTACTTAATTTTTCTAACTGAACGGGGTCTTGTTTGTAAAACGTATCAATCACAAAATTTCCTTTCCCTCGTTCATTTCTAACCAATCCATCATCTTGTAAAAGTGCTAGAGCCTGTCTTAAAGTAACACGACTAACCCCTAAGCTTTTAGCTAAATCCGGTTCAGAAGGAAGCCTGCTGCCTACTGGATATGTATTCTTTGATATCTGTAGAAGCAGTTCATCATACACTTTAATATAGAGCGGTCTTTTTAATTTATCTGCTTTGTTAGGATTCATTCAGTCATATCCTTTTTTCTTCATATTTAATAAAAAACCAAAAATAAATATTTTTTGGTTTTTTACTATCGTAACATACTACTTCAAGAATGATAAGAAGGAGTCACCATATTCAGGCATAGCCACATCAAAATTATCAGCAATGGTTGCACCAATATCTGCAAATGTATCATTTTGAGGTAATTTACAAGTATTCTTAAATTGCTTTGAATAAACTAACACAGGAATGAATTCTCGCGTATGATCTGTTCCTGAGAAAGTTGGGTCATTACCGTGGTCAGCAGTAATAATTAATAAATCTTCCTCAGGAAGTATAGATAATAATTCATCCAAGCGTTTATCAAAATCTTCTAACGCTTTACCATAACCTTTTGGATCACGGCGATGTCCATATAAAGCATCGAAATCCACTAAATTTAAGAAACTTAATCCTGTAAACTCTTTCTTCACTACCTCAAGTAACTTATCCATTCCATCCATATTGTTCTTAGTACGGATGGATTCCGTTACTCCCTCCCCATCAAAAATATCGTTGATTTTTCCGATGGCAATGACATCAAATCCACCATCTTGTAAACTATTCATGACTGTTTTTCCAAAAGGTTTTAAGGCATAGTCATGACGGTTTGCTGTTCTTGTAAAGTTTCCTGGCGTTCCCATATACGGTCTTGCAATAATGCGACCGATTAAATATTTAGGGTCTTTTGTAATTTCACGAACCTTTTCACAAATGTTATATAACTCTTCTAGAGGAATAATGTCTTCGTGAGCGGCAATTTGTAAAACAGGGTCAGCTGAAGTATACACAATTAGATCACCTGTTTTCATTTGGTGCTCACCGTACTCGTCGATAATGGCCGTTCCACTTGCAGGTTTGTTTGCCACTACTTTACGTCCTGTTGCTTCTTCAATTTGTTTAATTAATTCAGCTGGGAAACCATTCGGAAACACATTAAACGGCTTATCTATGTTTAGTCCCATAATTTCCCAATGCCCTGTCATAGTATCTTTGCCTACTGATTTTTCTTGTAATTTTGTGTAATAGGCTAGAGGTTCATCAGACTTAGGTACTCCAAGTATTTCTTCAATATTAGATAAACCTAATTTCGCAAGATTCGGTACATTCAAACCGTTCATATATTCCGCAATATGTTGAAGTGTATGAGAACCAACATCGTTAAATTGAGCCGCATCTTTTGCTTCACCAATACCTACTGAATCCATAACAATTAAATGGACACGTTTGAATTTCTTCATTCTGATGTACCTCCAGTTAACTTACTATTATCTAATTTGCGACCAACTAAAAACCAAAATAATACGATCGCTACTACTGCTATAGCTACAATCACAAGTACTATACTACTGTAATTCAAAGCAACCGGATTATCTGTCACAAAGCTTAAGAAACCAAATTGTAAGTCTTTTTTATCAATTAAAAATGCTGAATACGTAAATCCTGTAGACATAGCAATGTTGATACATAAGTTATAGAAACCTAGAGCTGCACCTGCTTTTTCAGTAGGGACATTTTTAATACCTGTATCAATCATCGGTGCGTATAACAGCGCAAAACTACAAGAGAACAAGATTAGAGATATAGCAAACACAAAAATCGATTGTTCAATTAAAAGTGAACTTAGTAGCATACTAATAATAATTAAACTAATTGCCAAGTAAATACATTGTTTACTACTTAAATATCTTCCTATTTTACCAGATAAAGCTCCAACAATTGCTGCTAATAAACAAGCCGGAATAAACAATAATGAAACAGTATCCAATTGAATATCGTAAACAGTTGTTAAAAGAAACGAGAAAGTATTTAATGCGTAAGCTGAATAGATTGAATTCAGAATAAACGCTACTACCAATACGAATAAAAATTGCTTGTTTTTAAAAAACTCAATTGTAATAAAAGCATTTTTATTTTTGCTTACATAGATTAAGAACACAACAACAGCTGCTATAAAGAGAATGAACAGAATCCAATTGAAATAAGACATATACAGCATAATAGTTGTTGCAATGACAGTAACCAAAATTAAACCTAAAACGTCAACGTTATTTTGCTTTCTTTCTTCTTTAGGTAAGTTTTTCAAAATGAAAGGTAGTAATAGTAAGCTAAGCAAAGGAATTAAAAATAAGTTTTGCCATTGAAGATAAGTTGCTACGAATCCACCAGTTAATGTACCAATAACGGTTGCAATTTGGAAACTGCTTGTACTAAAGCCCATATATTTCTTTTGTTCTTCTGCTGTTGCGTATTTTGCGATAAAGATTAAATATAGTGTTTCAGTGGCCCCTAAACCAGCTGATTGAATGATTCTTGAAAATACAATTAACCAATAGTTTTCATGCGTTACGTAACCAAGTAAAGACCCCACACAGATTAAACCAATACCTATAGCTAATAGATTTCGCACGCTAATTGAATCGGATAGAGAAGAATAGACAACTGCCCCTATTCCAATCACTAATCCTGATAATGTTACTTGCCAACTAACTGTACTAGCCGATACTCCAAAGTACTCTACTAAGTCTGGAGAGATAATTTTAAAAGAATTATCAATAACAATTGAAAAAATCATTAAAAGTAATATGACAGGAACTACTTTATTTATATTTAAAACTGCTTTTCTTTCACCTGTATGATTCATACGTTGACCTCCACTACCATCAATACTTTATGATATTTAGCGTTTATTAAAAGCGCTTTCAAAAGGGGTATTGTGAGGTTATTAACATCATTAAAAGTTAATAACCTCATCTATAATAATTGTTTCAATATCTTGTAGATTAATAGACCTTTACGCTAATTCTAGCGCGATCTCCATCATCTTCGTAAAGGCTGTTTGACGCTCTTCAGTTGATGCATGTTCATTTGTGACTAAATGATCACTAACAGTTAAAATACAAAGTGCCTTAACACCTGCTTGAATAGCATTCCAATATAATGCTACTGACTCCATTTCAACACTTAATATCCCAACATCTTGCCACTTTTTCATCGCTGTAGAATCAGCGTTATAGAATAACTCACTTGATAAAATATTACCAATATGAACTTTTTGTCCTTTATCATCGGCTATTTTTTTAGCTTTTTCTAAAAGGTCGAAAGAAGCTGTTAATGGGAATTGACCTGGTAAATTAAATTGATGACCATAATTAGAATCTGTTGCTGCTCCCATTCCTAAAATGACATCATATAAATCTATATCTTTTTGCATTGCGCCACAAGTACCAATTCTGATTAAATTTTTCACGCCAAAAACATTGATTAATTCCCAAGAATAAATCCCCATACTTCCTGGTCCCATGCCAGTACCCATTACAGAAATTTTCTTCCCTTTGTATGTACCTGTATAACCTAGCATCCCTCTTACTTCATTAAAACACTCGTAATTTTCTAAAAAATTTTCCGCAATAAACTTTGCTCTTAAAGGGTCTCCTGGTAAAAGAATTGTCTCAGCTATTTCAACTCCATTAGGCTTAATATGAGGTGTTTCTTTAGTCGTCATCATCTTGTTGTTAACTCCTTTAATTGAAAATTCAAGTTGTTTTTAACTTGTATATTTTTTATACAAGTAGAATATAGCATATCAAAAAAATCATTGCAAGCGTTTTCTTTTTTAGGTTTAAATTCTTTTATTTAACAATTTGACGTGCTTATTATCTGCTTTTTTTCGTTTAGGCTTGATAAATTTATCAATTTTATAAAATAAAAAATTAGGGCTATACAAGATGATTTAAAGGTAAAAGGATAGGCTGATAAAGTGCTATACGGCATTATTCAAATTTTTTAAAAGGTAGTAGATGAGAGTAATTTAGAAAGATTGAACAGAATTTGCTTCACTTAAAAATAGAAAAACCATAGAGGAAATAGAGGAACAGGAAATCCCTGAATATAGAAAGAGAAGAGCTAACATTTCTGTTGCCAACATCCACTCAAAAGGGATTAGATTTGGACTACTTAATTTTCCTGATCTTTTCCTATACAGGGATGTACTAGCTAAGAAAAAATAATAATTGATACGTTCTCATTTCTACGTTATTTCTATAAAAATAATGCCGAGCATTCCAATGAATACTCGGCATTTGTTTTAAGCACCTAGAACATAAAATACGTATCTGCTCATACCTTCAGCTACAAGGATAGCTGCAAGTGCTGCATAGCTTGCTGCAGCCATTGATTTTTTGTTTGAAGAAATAGCATAGAATCCGAAAATAGCCATTCCTATGATTTCAATTACCCAGCGAGTAATAATAATGGATTGGTAATCTGCTAAGCTTGCAGATGCAGCAGTACCAGAAATCAGAGTTACATCTCCATTGAAGGCTGCTAACAATGCCGCTCCGACAAGTTGTATGGCAATACCTACAGCTGCTATAGAAAAACCAATTTTAAATAATTGTTTTGTTACATCAGCATTTTTGATAAAAGTTGCTTTTAAGCTAATCATTAAAATAGCACCTAGTGTAAAGGTTGTTCCATAAAATGATAGAAATGTATTAGCGCTATCCCAACCGTTTACTAATGTATTAGAATAAACGGCAGCCATGCTATATACATCTACTAATCCAACAAGTGCTGTTACAAGTATTAACCAAGAGTTTGCTCTTTTTTGAACGAAGAATAATCCAAGTGTAAGAACGGCTAAA
>NZ_CAPG01000094.1:0-50191 GCF_000321185.1 Bacillus sp. AP8 | reverse complement strand
AGCTTTTTTTATTTTGTTGGTTCTAAGTAATGATGAATTTCTTCAAGAAGTTGCTCAGCGCCTTCTTTACTTAAAATCAATTTACCGTCAGCTAGTGAAAGGTTATTATCCGATACTTCACCAGTAATTTGACAAGTCATGTTTGGTTTATATTTTTTTAGAATGATGCGCTCATCATCAACATAGATTTCAAGAGCATCTTTTTCTGCTATTCCTAAAGTACGACGAAGTTCGATAGGAATAACTACACGACCAAGTTCATCAACTTTACGTACTATACCTGTAGATTTCATTATGTACTGCCCCTCTCATATTCTTTGAATGGGAAAAATTTTGATAATTTTCGTCATTATTCGACAAAGTTTTTATAATAATTAATAATACCAGCCATTCCCAAATACGTCAATGATTTTATTAATGATTCAAAAATTTTAATCAAACATGATTAAAACAAGGTTTTATTTAAGAAATGATAATCAAATGGTATAGGAACGAGGATAATTTTATCTAATAATCACTGTCAATCGACTGTATTCGACAAAAATCCGTATTTTTAGTGAAATTAACGTTACCGTAGTGATTATACTATTTTATATAAAATATGGCAAAAATTCCAACTTCATATTTATAAATATTTATAATAAATGCGACGAAATGTAAAAAACTGTAATAGTGATACAAAAGCATAGATGCCAAAAACGGCAAATTTCCAATGATTTTATTGAAGTATTGTATCGTAGTACTTTAATTGGTAGGTAAGGAAGTTAGTTAAAAGATGCTAGGAGGTATAAAGTACGGAATGATATGGAAAGGATAGAAGAGGTATGCACGCTTTTTTTACAGAAGAAAAAAGTAGGATATTATTTATGTTTTATCGTAAGAGAAAAGATGCTTTCTTTTAATAGAAGGAGATTGTTAAAAAGCTATGTTCAAGGGCATACCTATTTCTGAATCATATAATCGATTCAAAATAGATGGGCGGTTTTTCTAAGTATATCAATCTTTTTTAAGTGATTTCATCTATTTTCTTGCTATAATGATAAAGTAAACGAAAAATAATTAATTTCTATCTATGATAATAAAGAATTTATTAAATAAATGAAGGGTATACAATAGGAGGAAAAAATGAAAGATCAAAAAACATTCTATATTACCACACCGATTTATTATCCAAGTGGCAATTTACATATTGGCCATGCTTATACTACAGTTGCAGGTGATGCAATGGCTCGTTATAAGCGTATGCGCGGTTTCGACGTAAGATATTTAACAGGTACTGATGAACACGGACAAAAAATACAACGTAAAGCTGAAGAAGGTGGAATCACACCTCAAGAATATGTAGATCAAATAGTAGCCGGCATTAAAGAACTTTGGGATAAACTAGATATTTCTTATGATGATTTTATTCGTACTACAGAGAAACGTCATAAAGATGTAGTAGAGAAAATTTTTCAACAGCTGGTTGAGCAAGGGGATATTTACTTAGATGAATATGAAGGTTGGTATTGTACACCTTGTGAATCATTCTTTACGGAAAGACAAATTGAAAATGGTAATTGTCCAGATTGTGGTCGACCAGTTGAAAAGGTAAAAGAAGAGTCATATTTCTTTAAAATGAGTAAGTATGTCGACCGTTTATTGAAATTTTACGAAGAAAATCCTGACTTTATTCAGCCAGAATCTCGTAAAAATGAAATGATTAATAATTTTATCAAACCAGGATTAGAAGATTTAGCTGTTTCTCGTACAACATTCGATTGGGGAGTAAAAGTACCTGGTAATCCTAAGCACGTTATTTACGTTTGGATTGATGCATTATCAAACTATATAACAGCTCTAGGATATGGTTCTAATGACGATACGAACTATCAAAAATATTGGCCAGCAGATGTCCATTTAGTTGGTAAAGAGATTGTTCGTTTCCATACGATTTATTGGCCAATTATGCTTATGGCATTAGATTTGCCATTACCAAAGAAAGTATTCGCTCATGGTTGGCTGCTAATGAAGGATGGCAAAATGTCTAAATCAAAAGGAAATGTAGTTGATCCTGTCACATTAATTGACCGTTATGGATTAGATGCATTACGTTATTATTTATTACGTGAAGTTCCTTTTGGTTCAGATGGTGTATTTACGCCTGAAGGTTTTGTGGAAAGAATCAATTTCGATTTAGCAAATGATTTAGGAAATTTATTAAATCGAACTGTAGCTATGATTCAAAAGTATTTTAACGGAACAATTCCAGCGTATAAAGAATCTACTAATGAATTCGAAAAACAACTTGTTGAAGTTGCAAATGAGACTGTAAAGAATTATGAAGCTGCTATGGAATCCATGGAATTCTCTGTAGCATTAACGAATATTTGGACTTTAGTTAGTCGTACGAATAAATTTATTGATGAAACACAACCTTGGGTGTTAGCTAAAGAAGAAAAGATGGATGAACTAGGTAGTGTTATGGCGCATTTAGCTGAATCATTAAGAATAACAGCTGTACTATTAAAGCCATTTTTAACACAAACACCGGAAAAAATCTTCCAACAACTTAATATTCAAGATGAAACACTAAAATCTTGGGATCGTGTAAATGATTTTGGTATCATTCCTGAAGGAACGACTGTTATTAAAGGAGATCCTATTTTTCCTCGTTTAGAGATGGAAAAAGAAGTGGAATATATTAAAGACAAAATGAAAGGTTCAAGTCCAGTAGTGGAAGAACCGAAAAAAGATAAAGTAGTTGAAAAAACAGAGGAAATCTCAATTGATGACTTTATGAAAGTAGATTTGAGAGTTGCCGAAGTTATTCAAGCAGAACCTGTAAAAAAAGCGGATAAGCTATTAAAACTGCAACTGGATTTAGGGTATGAAAAGCGCCAAGTTGTTTCGGGTATAGCACAATATTATAAGCCAGAGGAATTGGTAGGAAGAAAAGTAATCTGTGTTACCAATTTAAAACCTGTTAAATTAAGAGGAGAGTTATCTCAAGGGATGATTTTAGCAGGAAGTGAAGATGGAAAATTAGCGTTAGCTTCTGTCGACTCAAGTCTTCCTAATGGATCAAAAGTAAAATAAAGTATATTAAAGAGAAGGAATGTTTCACGTGAAACGTTCCTTCTCTTTAAAAAATAAGCTTTTACAATGGGAGGCAATAAGTAAAATAGCAAGACTCCTAAAGAGAATAAATATAAATAAGTAACTCACTAGAATAAAAAGTAATAAAGATGAACAAATATGATTCGATATAAAACCATCCTTTTTAAAAGTTTAAGTACATGTCAAAAGAGGGATGGTTAAAGCTGTTTTTTTAGTTTTTGAGTCATTTTAATAAACTATCGAATAATAACGAATCCTGAAATAAAACGAAGAATTAGGTCGGGAATTACGAGTTATTATCTGTTTTTTTGTAGGTTAAACAAGAAATAATTCGTTAAAAAAAATGTAATAGAATATGAAATACACTCCTAAATAAAGGAAATAATTGCTTCTGTGAAATATAAAGTAATGAAAATGTCCCGTTTTTGTAATATAAATGTTACCGAAATGTGAGACATGAAATCTGTATTTCATAATAAACTTAATGCTAGAAAGGGAGATTTGAAATGCTTTTTGATACACATGTACATTTAAACGCAGAACAATATAAAGAAGATTTAGAAGAGGTAATTAATCGAGCTCAATTAGAAGGCGTTTCAAAAATGGTAGTAGTAGGTTTCGATACACCAACGATAAAGAAAGCAATTGAATTGGCGGAAAAATATTCTTTTATCTATGCTAGTGTAGGGTGGCATCCAGTTGATGCAATTGATATGACTGATCAGGATTTAATATGGCTAGAAGAATTAGCAGCTCATCCAAAGGTAGTAGCATTAGGAGAAATGGGGTTAGATTATCATTGGGATAAGTCACCAAAAGACATTCAAAAGGAGGTATTTAGAAAGCAAATCTCTTTGGCAAAACGTGTGAAGCTGCCTATCATCATTCATAATCGTGAAGCTACCCACGACATTGTTGAGATTCTAAAAGAAGAGGGAGCTGAAGAAGTAGGCGGAATTATGCATTGTTTTAGTGGTAGTATCGAAACAGCTAAAGAGTGTATGAATCTGAATTTTTATATTTCTTTCGGAGGACCTGTTACTTTTAAAAATGCTAAAAATGTTAAAGAAGTAGCGGCACAAATTCCGTTAGATAAACTGCTAATTGAAACGGATTGTCCTTATTTAACACCACATCCTTTCCGAGGTAAAAGAAATGAGCCAAGTTATGTTAAGTTGGTAGCTGAAGAAATTGCTCAATTAAAAAATCTTTCTTTCGATGAAATTGCTAGAAAAACAACAACAAATGCAAAAAAATTATTCGGCATAAATTGATACAAAAGTATGTCGAACAGTCAGATTGCTTGTCTGACTAATAAGTTTTTCTTATAATTTCTACAAAACATTCCAATCAGGAAGAGAAAGCTTGTCGATAGGCTTTGCTTTTCAATTAACTAGAGTATATGCATAATAAGTTATACACTTAGCAGACTACTTACATTGACATTTTTTAAGGAAGTCTATACAATTCACCGAAGAGAAAGGAGTGCTTTTGTCATCTTCATTAATAAATTTAGAAATTGCATAACGAAAGCTTTTAAACGAAGGAACATGGCTATATATATTACTAGTTTTCTAGTATTTTTAGTAGTCAGTGGCACTTTGTTATACCATGGGACAAAGAAAACAGTTGCTTTAACTTTAGATGGTAAAGAGACAATTGTTTCAACTCATGCATCAACCATAGAAGAATTATTGACTGAATTAGAAATACCGCTCTCACAAAAGGATTATTTATATCCTGCTAGTCATACAAAAGTAAGTAATCAACTTCAAATAACTTGGAATCCTGCAAAAGAGGTTAAGGTTGTTGAGGGGGATAAAGAAAAAAGCATATGGACAACAGCTAAAACAGTTGGCGAATTTTTAGAAGAACAAAAAATACAATTAAGCAATAATGATAAGATATCTCCAGAAACGAATACCGCCATTAAAGATCATATGAATATAACAATAGATAGAGCATTTATACTACAGGTAGTAGATGGAGGAGTATCGAAAAAGGTGTGGTCAACTTCGACTACGGTCGCTGACTTTTTAAAGGAACAGGGAATTTCCGTACAGCCAATGGACCGTGTTGAACCATCATTAGACGATTCTGTAAAACCAAACAGTGTTGTAAATGTTGTGAGAGTGAAAAAAGTCACCGATGTAGTGGAAGAACCCATTAACTATGAGGTCATATCTAAGAAGGACAGTAACCTAGCTGAAGGAAGTGAAAAAGTAATTTCTGAAGGCTTAAATGGTTTAGTATCTAATCAATACGAAGTCATTACAGAGAATGGCAAAGAAGTTAAAAGATCCTTAATTGCTAAACAAGTAGTTCGAGAAAAACGGGATAAAGTAGTTGCTGTCGGTACTAAAGTATTAAATAATACCATTTCAGATGGTCAAGAAATGTATGTTACTTCAACGGCCTATACAGCGTACTGTAATGGGTGCTCAGGAAAAACGGCAACGGGATTTGATTTGAGAAGCAATCCAAATGCTAAAATTATAGCAGTTGACCCAAGAGTTATACCTTTAGGTACAAAAGTATATGTTGAAGGTTATGGATATGCA
The DNA here is from genome assembly GCF_000321185.1 of Bacillus sp. AP8. Taxonomy (NCBI): domain Bacteria; kingdom Bacillati; phylum Bacillota; class Bacilli; order Caryophanales; family Bacillaceae; genus Bacillus; species Bacillus sp. AP8. Next base: position 44,531 of record NZ_CAPG01000094.1, on the reverse strand, counting down.
ATTGCTGCTGATAAAGGCGGAGCGATTAAAGGGAATAAGATTGATATCTTTTTCTCGAGTAAATCAAAAGCGTATCAGTGGGGAAGAAAAAAGGTAAAAATCCGGATATTAAATTAATTGTAAAAGGTTGTCTTGAAAGTGTTGCTTTTAAGCAACCTTTTTTTGTGTATTTAATTTGTAAGAGTATAATGTAAAATGAAACGTAGAAGGAATGGCTAAAGAGGATATTTATCCCGTTCAAATTGGTGCTAAGGCTCCTCATTTTTAATGGAGGAGAAGTGAAGAACCAAAAGTGAAAAAAGACCCGGTTAATTATTGGGAGTAGGATGAAATTCCCCATGCTAGATATTTCACTTTATCGGAGGAAAAATGAAAATAAAAGAAATTATAGTAGTCGAAGGTAAAGATGACACTACAGCGATTAAACGAGCACTAGATGCTGATACAATAGAAACTAATGGCTCAGCCATTGGAGATGCGGTTATTGAACAAATACGCTTAGCACAAGAAAAAAGAGGCGTTATTATATTTACGGATCCAGATTATCCAGGGGAACGTATTCGAACAATTGTTTCTGAAAAGGTTCAAGGATGTAAGCACGCTTTTTTACCGAAGGCGGAAGCTAGACCGAAAAATGGACGAGGTATTGGCGTGGAGCATGCTTCTCCAGATGCCATTCGATTAGCGCTTAAAGAAGCTCAAATTTTGAAAGAAGTTTTCGAAGAAGAAATAACACACCAAGACTTATTAGACTGTGGTTTAATAGGTGGTAAAGGCTCCAAAGAAAGAAGAGAGAAATTAGGAATAAAGCTTCGAATTGGATATACCAATGGTAAACAACTTTACAATCGATTAAATATGTTCCAAATCTCAAAAGAAGATTTTATTAAAGCTATACAAGAAATATATCAGGAGGAAGATTATGCATAAAGATATCGCCACGCCGATCCGAACGAAAATGATTTTAGAAAAGTACGGTTTTTCATTTAAGAAAAGCTTAGGACAAAATTTTTTAATTGATACGAATATTTTAAGAAGAATTATTGATTTTGCCGAATTAGATCAAGAAAAAAGTGGTGCTATTGAAATTGGACCTGGTATTGGTGCATTGACTGAACAATTAGCGAAAAGCAGTAAACGTGTTGTAGCGTTTGAAATAGATCAACGATTACTACCAATCTTACAAGATACATTATCACCGTACGATCATGTAAAGATCATTCATAGTGACGTATTAAAAGCAAATGTAGCGGAAGTAATTGAGGAAGAATTTACAGGTATAGAAGATTTGATGGTGGTGGCTAATTTACCATATTATGTGACTACTCCAATCATCATGAAACTGCTAGAAGAACATTTACCGATTAGAGGAATCGTATGTATGCTTCAGAAAGAAGTGGCCGACCGAATTTCAGCTCGTCCGGGAACAAAGGAATATGGTTCATTATCTATAGCAATACAATATTATACAGAAGCGGAAACTGTGATGATTGTACCGAAAACGGTATTTGTACCTCAACCAAATGTTGATTCAGCAGTTATTCGTCTAACTAAAAGAAAGCAGCCTTTAGTAAAGGTAAAGGATGAATCTTTCTTCTTTACAGTTACAAGAGCTAGTTTCGCTCAAAGAAGAAAAACAATCCAAAATAATTTAACAAGTCAATTACCAAATGGTAAAGAGAAAAAGGAACAAATTTTATTGGCACTAGAGCGCGCTGGTATTGAGCCACAAAGACGTGGTGAAACATTGTCAATTGAAGAGTTTGGTCGATTAAGCGATGAGTTATTAGAAGTATATAAAAAATAGAAAAAGGATTTCTGTAACCTCATTTGGACACTTCACATCTTTTTATGATTAAGCATACGTTATGAAGAAAGTAATAGTGGCAAAGGGTCTATCTTTGTCTAGAGGTGAAATGTATGAGTATAGGAATTCAAGATTTAGTTGGTAGAAGAACATATGGCTGTGATGTATTATTTCGAGTTATTCAGATTAAGGAAGAGGACGGAAAAAAAATTGCTATTCTTTATGGAGAAGATATTCGCTTAATGGCAGATGCTCCCTTTGATGACTTAGTAAAAATGAATGCACAAGAAAGAAATGAGTACAGTCTAAGAAATGAAAAGTTAATACAACATTCATTGAAATTATTTACTCAAGATCGACAGCTAATAGAGCATAAAAGAAAGTATGAGATAAGTGATGGCTATCGCCAGCAAGCTGATTACTTTCAAATGCCAGGAAAGGTTCTACATCTAGACGGAGATCCTTCTTACTTAAAGAAGTGCATGGATGCATATGAGAAAATCGGTATACCTGTTCAGGGGTTATATTGTAATGAGAAAGAAATGCCAGTGCGAATCGTATCATTAATTGAAGCATATCGACCGGATATATTAGTTATTACAGGTCATGATGCTTATACGAAATCAAAAGGGAAAATAATGGATATTAATGCATATCGTCATTCGTGGTATTTTGTAGAAGCAGTAAAAGAAGCGCGTAAAAAAATTCCACAACTAGATCAACTTGTTATCTTTGCCGGTGCTTGTCAATCTCATTTTGAGTCTTTAATTAGTGCAGGAGCTAATTTTGCTAGCTCACCATCTCGAGTTAATATTCACGCGCTTGACCCTGTTTATATTGTGGCCAAAATTAGTTTTACTCCATTCATGGAAAGAATCCATGTATGGGATGTGTTAAGGAATACATTAACGGGAGAAAAGGGCGTAGGTGGTATTGAAACAAAAGGCGTATTAAGAACGGGCATGCCATATAAAATAATAAATGACGAAGACTTATAGTTTGGTCATAGGAGGGTGTTTCAAAAGCTAATCTTTTGGATCACCCTTTTTCTGGTTGGTTGTGGTCTAAAAGGTTGTTATTTTTTTAGGAATATAAGTGCGATTTATTTACTGAACAAAATCTACATAATTACTAGGAAATTGGATAGAATAAAAAATGTAATAAAAAATGATTTTTTATTAGTAAAAACCATTGACAAATAAAAATATGAACTGATATAATTTTATATTTTGTTTGACGTTTTATGCTAATATGTGATATACTACACTTAGTGAGGTGGACCGAAAATGCCAAAGACTTTAGCTGATATTAAAAAAGCCTTAGATTCGAATCTCGGGAAAAGGCTAGTTTTAAAAGCGAACGGTGGAAGAAGAAAAACGGTTGAGCGTTTTGGAACGTTAGCAGAAACTTATCCTTCTGTTTTCGTAATTGAGCTTGATCAAGATGAGAACGCATTCGAAAGAGTCTCCTACAGCTATGCAGATGTTCTTACGGAAACTGTACAATTAACCTTTTTTGATGAAACAGCAGGAAAGGTTGCATTAAGCTGACAGTAAGCATTTTGTTTACTGTCTTTTTTGTGCCTAAAATAGCATTACGTTGAAAGATTGCTGTGTTTTTATAGCAATGTTTATTTAGTACTTATATGTTCTTCTAATTGATGCACACTAACTAATGTAGCAGCATGAAAAAGGAGATGTTTAATCATTGGCTAGAAGAGGCGTAATGTCAGATCGATTTAAAGAAGAGCTTGCAAAAGAGTTGGGTTTTTATGATGTAGTCCAAAAAGAAGGTTGGGGTGGCATCAAAGCAAGAGATGCAGGGAATATGGTGAAAAGAGCAATTGAGATTGCTCAAAGTAATCTTGCTAATAAAAACTAAGCCTAGGCTTTTTAGGACGACGCAAATATAGTCACCTTCATAATACTATCATGCTGATTACAGAGACCAAAGCATTGTCTTTGGTCTTTTCTTATGGCGTCAGAAATTATATAATTTTGTTCCAAGACTATTATGGTAATCTTTCTATACAGTTTAGATAATTCGGATATGATAAAGAATCCTATTCCTTTTATCAAAAAAGGTTTTTTATATGGACTCTTTAAAAACGAGATTTTCAAAATATAGATATGGTAAAATAGGACAAGAACTTTTAAGAACGTAAAGTAGGTGAATGGTTGTGAAGGTAATGGAGAAAGCACCAGCGAAAATAAACCTAGCTCTTGATGTGCTTTTTAAAAGACCCGATCAGTATCACGAAGTTGAAATGGTTATGACGACTGTGGATCTTGCTGATCGAATAGAACTTGATGAAATAAATAGTAACCATATAAAAATTTATTCTCATAATCGCTATGTACCGGATGATGAAAGAAATTTAGCTTATCAAGCGGCTTCTTTACTGAAAAAACGGTACGACATAAAACAAGGTGTTGCGATAAAAATTGAAAAAAATATACCTGTTGCGGCAGGGCTCGCTGGAGGAAGTAGTGATGCGGCGGCAACTTTAAGAGGATTAAATAAATTATGGAAATTAGGCTTAAGCTTAGATGAGTTAGCTGAATTAGGTGCAGAGATTGGTTCTGATGTCTCTTTTTGCGTATATGGAGGTACAGCATTAGCAACTGGCAGGGGAGAAAAAATTCAGCATTTACCAAGTCCACCTAAATGTTGGGTTGTATTAGCAAAACCAACTATGGGTGTGTCCACTGCGGATGTCTATAAAAGGTTGGACGTTAATGCAGTAAAACATCCTAATATTCCAGGCATGATTGATGCCATAAATACAAATAATTATAAAAAAGTATGTGAAAATATAGGAAATGTTTTAGAAGATGTTACTCTTTCCCTTTATCCTGAAGTTTCTCATATTAAAAACCAAATGAAAAAGTTTGGTGCAGATGCGGTATTGATGAGTGGTAGCGGTCCAACTGTCTTTGGATTGACGGAATATGATTCAAGAATGAATAGAGTATATAACGGTTTAAGAGGCTTTTGTGAGCAAGTATATGCTGTAAGATTATTAGGTGAGCAGTATACTCTTGAATAAACACGTATATTAAGTTAGTATATTTATAAGAATATTCGTATTTTAAGGAGGGATGACTATGAAGTTTCGTAGAAGTGAACGGCTTGTGGATATGACCAACTACCTATTAGAAAATCCAAGTCAGCTAGTCCCACTTACCTTTTTTGCTGAAAGATATGGTTCAGCTAAATCTTCTATTAGTGAAGACTTAACGATTATTAAAGAGACGTTTGAACAAAGAGGAATCGGTTCACTTATGACGGTTCCTGGTGCTGCGGGTGGCGTTAAATATATAGTCAGAGCTAACAAAGAAGAAGCAACTGAATTTATTAATGAAATGTGTGCGATGATGGCTAAATCGGATCGATTATTACCTGGAGGATATTTGTATTTAAATGACGTTTTAGGTAATCCTCGAATCATGAACAAGGTCGGCCGTTTAATTGCCTCTGCTTATGCAGATCAACAAGTAGATGTCATTATGACTATGGCTACAAAAGGTATACCAATTGCCTATGCAGTAGCAAACCATTTAAATGTTCCTGTTGTCATCGTACGACGAGATAATAAGGTAACAGAAGGACCTACAGTTAGCATAAATTACATATCTGGTTCATCTAAGAGAATTCAAACTATGCTTCTTTCTAAGAGAAGTTTGGAAGTAGGATCTAGAGTATTAGTAGTTGACGATTTTATGAAAGCTGGCGGAACGCTTAATGGAATGGTAAGCTTATTGGAAGAATTTAATGCTATTGTTTCAGGTGTAGCGGTATTGATTGAATCTGAAGATACAGAGGAACGTTTAGTGGATCAATACTTATCATTGTTAAAGCTAGCGGAAGTTGATGTAAAAGAGAAGAAAATACATGTTACAGAAGGCAATTATTTTGAAGTAACAAAATAAAGGGGAAATTTAGGGAGGAATATATGATGAAAGCAGTATTTACAGAAAATGCTCCAGCAGCAATTGGACCATACTCACAAGGAATTGTAGTAAATAATATGTTTTATAGTTCAGGACAAATTCCATTAACTGCAGAAGGAAATTTAGTGAATGGAACAGTTGTAGAGCAGACTCACCAAGTTTTTAAAAACTTAAAAGCGGTGTTAGAAGCGGCGAATGCTTCTTTTGAAACAGTTGTAAAGGCTACGGTATTTATTAAGGATATGAATGATTTTGCTGCTATTAATGAAGTATATGGACAATATTTTGTAGAGCACAAACCTGCTAGATCATGTGTTGAAGTAGCTAGATTACCTAAAGATGTATTAGTAGAAATTGAAGTTATTGCGCTTATTAAATAGTGAGCAATTGGGCTGTCGAGAAGATCGACAGCTTTTTTGTTTCAATAAAAAAGTGTCGAGAATGAATTTAACAAATAATAATGATGGAGCTGGTATGGAACGTAACAAGCGAATAGATTAAATCTATAATCGACAAGGCTAAAAACAAAGCCGTAAAAAGAAATTAACTCGTTCTAGTCTGTTTTTATGAAATAAAAATTATATTAAAAGTGTTAATATTTTTTAAGTATTTTAATTTAAAAAGTATATAAAACCCTTGATATTCCTCATTATTTTCCTTAATTACATTTTATTTGAAAAAATATAGAAAAAATTTTACAACTTTAGAAGGATTATGAATTACTTTTGTTGAATGTATATACCTAAGTTTTTAATAATTATAGGTGGTGAACACGATGGAAGTAACAGACGTAAGATTACGCCGCGTTAACACAGATGGTCGTATGAGAGCGATCGCATCTATTACGCTGGATAATGAATTTGTAGTTCATGATATTCGTGTAATTGATGGGAATAATGGATTGTTCGTAGCAATGCCAAGTAAGAGAACTCCAGATGGAGAATTTCGTGACATTGCGCACCCAATTAATTCTTCAACTCGAGGCAAAATTCAAGATTCAGTTTTAGCAGAGTATCATCGTCTTGGTGAGGTTGAAGGATTAGAAGAAGTTGAACTTGAGGAAGCTGGAGCATAAAAGAATAAGGCAACAAAAGCAACAAGAGCCTACTTACTTTTCAGTAAGGCTCTTTTTTCTTTGTCTAAATTTCGAAATATCAAGCAGGAAATGCCATAAAGTGATTTTAAGTTGTTATGAAAATAATAAATAATCCTTCAAATTTCTCCAAATATCATCCCATTCATCCTATTTGTTCTTCTTTATGCACAAATCGAATTTTTACAGAATAATGGAAATTAGAGTGAATTCTTGAAAACATTGATTATTTGAGATATATTTTATAAGGATAATTATGATTGTTAATTGTATAACACAATAAATAAATACAACACCAGACAGGGAGGAACGTCATGAATAGTCGTTTTGCGGTTGTTTTAGCAGCAGGTCAAGGAACTAGAATGAAATCAAAGCTTTACAAGGTTCTTCATTCTGTTTGTGGTAAATCTATGGTTCAACATGTGCTAGATCAGGTTTCTGCTTTACAAGTAGAAGAGATTGTAACAATTGTTGGACATGGAGCTGAAAAGGTTAAAACAGAACTAGGTGACAGAACGAATTTTGCTCTTCAAAGTGAACAATTAGGGACAGCACATGCGGTAATGCAAGCTGAGCAATTGTTGGAAGGGAAAAAAGGGACGACTTTTGTCATTTGTGGAGATACGCCTTTAATTAAAGCCGAAACAATGGAAGCTTTAATTAAACAACATGAAGAAAAAGGTGCAAAGGCTTCTGTTTTAACAGCTTATTTAGAAGATCCTACAGGTTACGGTAGAATTATTCGAAATAATGATGGCTTTGTTGAAAAAATTGTAGAACATAAAGATGCTTCCGAAGAGGAAAGAAAAGTAACAGAAATCAATACTGGAACATACTGTTTTGATAATGAAGCATTATTTGCTACACTAAAGAAGGTTTCAAATGATAATGTTCAAGGTGAGTATTATTTACCAGATGTAATTGAGATTTTAAAATCCGAAGGCGAAATTGTTACTGCGTATCAAACGAGTGACTTTGAGGAAACTTTAGGAGTTAATGATCGAATTGCCCTTGCTGAAGCTGAGAAGATTATGAGAAAAAGAATCAATTTAGATCACATGAGAAATGGTGTGACTTTAATTGACCCTGATAACACATATATTGAAGCGGATGTAGAAATTGGTCAAGATACAATTGTTTATCCAGGTTCAGTAATTAAGTCTGGAAGTAAAATTGGCCAAGACTGTGTAATCGGTCCAAATACAGAAATTTCAAGTTGTGAAATTGGAGATGCAACAGTTATTCGCCAATCGGTTGCTTATGAAAGCAGTATTGGTTCACATGTTGCCATTGGTCCTTTTGCTCATATTCGTCCAAAGACGGAAATTGCGGATGAAGTAAAAGTAGGTAATTTCGTAGAACTTAAAAAAGCTGTATTCGGTAAGGGAAGCAAAGCATCGCATTTAAGTTATATTGGAGATGCTGAGATTGGAAGCGGCGTTAATATAGGCTGTGGTTCTATTACTGTGAATTATGACGGTAAAAATAAATATACTACCAAAATTGGAGATCATGCCTTTGTAGGCTGCAATTCAAATCTTATTGCGCCCGTTACAATTGGTGAAGGAGCATATATTGCTGCTGGATCAACAATTACAGATGATGTACCAGGTGATGCATTATCAATCGCTCGTGCGCGTCAAGTTAATAAAGAGAATTATATAAGTAATTCCAAATTTAATAAATAATCAATGGAGGTTCATCATGTCGAATCAGTATCTGGATCCGAATTTAAAAGTTTTCTCTCTTAATTCAAATAGTGGATTAGCGAATGAAATTGCAAAGGAAATTGGAGTAGAGCTAGGGAAATGTTCTGTTACTCACTTCAGTGATGGAGAAATCCAAATTAATATTGAAGAAAGTATTCGTGGTTGTGATGTGTTTGTTATTCAATCTACTAGTCAACCAGTAAACGAACATTTAATGGAGCTTCTTATTATGATTGATGCATTAAAACGTGCATCAGCTAAGACAATTAACGTTGTTATGCCTTACTATGGTTATGCACGTCAAGATCGTAAAGCTCGTGCTCGTGAGCCAATCACTGCTAAATTAGTTGCAAATCTTTTAGAAACTGCAGGTGCACATCGAGTTATCGCATTGGATTTACACGCACCGCAAATTCAAGGATTCTTTGATATACCGATTGACCACTTAATGGGTGTTCCAATTCTTTCTGATTACTTCAAGAAGAAAGACCTAAAAGATATCGTAATTGTTTCACCAGACCACGGTGGCGTTACTCGTGCACGTAAAATGGCTGACCGCTTAAAAGCGCCAATCGCTATTATTGATAAGCGTCGTCCACGTCCAAACGTAGCAGAAGTTATGAATATTGTAGGTAACATTGAAGGGAAAACAGCTATCTTAATTGACGATATTATTGATACAGCTGGTACAATTACTCTTGCTGCGAATGCATTAGTAGAAAATGGGGCTTCTGAGGTTTATGCATGCTGTACACACCCAGTATTATCGGGTCCGGCTATTGAGCGAATTGAAAACTCTAAAATTAAAGAGTTAGTTGTAACAAACTCCATTGAACTTCCTGAAGAAAAGAAAACAGAAAAAGTAGTTGGATTATCTGTAGCACCATTGCTAGCTGAAGCAATTGTGCGTGTATATGAAGATCAATCTGTTAGTACTTTATTTGGTTGATAAAACAGGTCTGCCTATTGGCAGGCCTGTTTATATTTAAAGGGGGTGATAATTTATAATTTCGATTTGTTAGAGAGAATATAGTATTTATATTTTGTGTTTAAGCGACAGATGAAAGGGAAAAGGATTAAAGTGTTATTAAATTTGAGGATAGGGAGTGCGTTAAATAATGAGTTATATATTATCAGTACAAGAAAGAAAAGAATTTAAAAGTTCTAGTCTCCATACAATTAGAGAAAATGGTGGTATACCAGCTGTATTGTATGGTAATAATCATGAAAGCAAAGCAATAGAGGTAAGTTTAAAAGATCTTCATAAAGCAATCCAACATGTTGGTAGAAATGGTGTAATTGAATTACATATTAATAATGAAAAATTAAATGTTATGATGACGGAATATCAGTACGATTCGCTGAAAAGTGAGTTTGTACATGCTGATTTCTTAATTGTAAATTTATCTAAGGATATAGAGGCAGATGTATCATTAGTTTTAGTAGGAGAACCAAAAGCTGTTGAACATGGTGGGATGTTACAACAAGTTTTACATGAAGTATCGGTTACTGCAAAACCTAATGATATACCTGAGTATATTGAAGTAGATATAGCGCAATTAGATATGAATGATGCAGTTACAATTAAAGATATTAAAGCTAAAATTTCTGTGAAGATTAACCATGATGATGACGAAGTAATTGCTACCATTCTTCCTCCACGCTTAGAAGATAGCCTAGAACAAGAACAAGCAGTCGTTGAAACAAATGCACAACTAGATGAATAATCATATGAATGGAATGAAGCATAAGTTAACTTAATCATGTTATAATAACAAAGACGTAACTTTAAAAAAGTTGCGTCTTTGTTAAAGTTAAAGGAATACATATATAAAAGCTATAATAAAATGATAGTCAATGTTGGAGTGAAGCTAATAATGAAATTAATTGTCGGTTTGGGTAATCCAGGTAAAGAATATGAAAAAACAAGACATAATATTGGTTTTGAAGTGGTAGATGCATTATCTGCAGAATGGAATATTCCTTTAAATCAAGCGAAACACAAAGGGCTATATGGTGTAGGTCACGTTAATGGAAAGAAAGTAGTTTTACTAAAGCCTTTAACATATATGAATTTATCTGGTGAAAGTATTTCGGCTATCATAAATTTTTATAAAATAAATATAGAAGATCTTGTGGTGTTGTATGATGATTTAGATTTAGCAGTAGGAAAAATTCGTTTGCGTCAAAAAGGTAGTGCAGGCGGACATAATGGAATTAAGTCGACAATTGCTCATATGGGAACACAGGAATTTAATCGTATTCGTATTGGGATAGGACGCCCTCAGGTTTCTATGCCGATTACAAACTATGTGTTAGGTAAGTTTCAAGATGAAGAATGGGTAGAAATGAAAGACGTTATGAATAAATGTGTTAAGGCATGTGAAGATTTTTTAGATAAACCGTTTTTACAAGTCATGAATTCCTATAATCAAAAGTAATTAGAATAATAAAAAATCCTATGCTAAATGAATAAAAAACCTTTGTTCAGGTTTATACTAGCTGTAAATGAACATAAGGGGTTAAAGAGTATGAGCGTACATTATACATGTAGACATTGTAATGCATGTTTAGCGATTATTCCCAAACAAGAATTATATATAGAAAAGCTAGGACTTCAAGCCTTAACGGTAGAAGAATACCAGGATTTTATTTTATATGATTCAATAGGAAATATTCATGTGAAAATTATTTGCGAAGATTGTGAAGAAGCACTCGCTTCTAACCCACATCTTCATGGTATGGATTATATTATTCAATAAATAAGAGCTTTGGACATTATCCAAAGCATTTTTCCATTTGTATAATTGCCATTATAAAGATAATTGGCAGCCTACTGAAGATAGATAACTACTCATAAGTAGAAGATGATCGTAAACCTCCGCTGATGGAAGTGTCACTTTAAATAATGTTAGGAAGAAAGTAAATGAAAAGTATAAAAAGAATACTAAATATAGATTTGTTACAAGGGAGGATAGGATATGAATGCACTAAACCAAGTTTTTCTGCAAAATGAGGACGTACAATCTATCTTAAATGGCGTAGACGAGGGTCTTCGAGAGCAATTGGTGGCAGGACTATCAGGTTCTTCAAGAGCTATGTTAATTGCGTCTGTCTATAAGAAAACAAAACGATCAATATTAGTTGTTACATATAATTTGTTACAGGCGCAAAAATTATATGAAGATCTAACAAGCTTTATATCTGAAGAAGATGTCTTACTATATCCAGCAAATGAATTAATAGCTGCCGAACTAAGTATTGCGAGTCCTGAATTACGAGCACAGCGTATTGAAGTCTTGAATTATTGGTCTAAAGGTAAAACAGGTATTGTAATTGCTCCAATGGGAGGTTTTCGAAAACTATTACCTCCAAAGCCATTGTGGAATAAGTATCAGCTTACATTCAAAGTTGAAGATGAAATTAATTTAGAACAAACTATTCAAAATTTCATTTTAATGGGCTATACAAGAACTGAAATGGTGTCATCGCCAGGTGAATTTAGTTTGCGTGGAGGAATTATTGATATTTATCCTTTAACGGAAAGTAAACCAATACGTATTGAATTATTTGATTCAGAGGTAGATTCAATAAGAACATTCGTAATTGAAGATCAAAAATCTTTGGAGAAAGTTAACTCTGTTACTATTGGTCCGGCAGCAGAGATATTATTAGAGTCATCTCATATTGGTCGAATGTCTTCTTTGCTAGAAGAAGGTTTGCGTGAAAGTTTAAATAAAGTAAAAAACGAAAAAACACAAAACGCATTAACACAAAACATTGGTATGGAGATAGAGAAGCTTCGAACAGGTGTTAAATTAGATGAGGTTTTTAAATATATCAGTTTGGCTTATGAAAAGCCAGCTAGTTTACTAGATTATTTACCTGAAGGTGGATTGGTATTTCTGGATGAAATCAGTCGCATTCAGGAAATTGCTTCATCTCTCGAAAAGGAAGAACTTGAATGGTTTACCAACTTGTTAAGTGAAGGTGAAATTATTCATGATGTTCAACTAGCTTATAGTTTTCAAGATTTGATGACATCATCCCATAAAAAGATGGTTTATTTATCATTGTTTTTGAGACATGTTCCACATACGAATCCACAAAATATTATTAATGTAACATGTAAGCAGATGCAAAATTTTCATGGGCAAATGAATGTATTTAAATCTGAAGTAGAGCGGTGGAAAAAAAGTAAATTTTCAGTTGTCATTTTAGGTCCTGATGAAGAACGAATGTCAAAATTACGACGAGTTTTAGAGGACTATGATGTTGAAGCTGTCGAACTGAAAGGCGATAGCAATATTTTAGACGGTAAAGTACAGATTGCTAGAGGAAATTTACATGCTGGCTTCGAATTGCCAATGCAAAAATTAGCCGTTATTACTGAGCAAGAGCTATTTAATAAAAAAACAAAAAGACTACAAGAAGACAAAAAATATCGAATGCGGAACGTATTAAAAGCTATTCGGAACTAAAAGTTGGCGATTATGTAGTACACGTTAATCATGGTATTGGTAAATATTTAGGAATTGAGACATTAGATATTAACGGTGTTCACAAAGATTATCTAAATATTAGATACCAGGGTTCTGATCAGCTATATGTTCCAGTTGAACAAATTGAATTGATTCAAAAATATGTTGCTTCAGAAGGGAAAGAACCGAAGCTTTATAAATTAGGCGGTAGCGATTGGAAGCGAGTAAAAAATAAAGTTCAATCCTCTGTTCAAAATATCGCGGATGATTTAATTAAATTGTATGCAGAACGTGAAGCATCTAAAGGTTACGCATTTTCTCCTGATGGTGATATGCAACGTGAGTTTGAAGATTCATTTGCGTATAAAGAAACGGAAGATCAATTGCGTTCTATCGTTGAAATTAAAAAAGACATGGAACGTGAAAGACCAATGGATCGATTGCTTTGTGGAGATGTAGGGTATGGTAAAACAGAAGTTGCGATTCGTGCAGCATTTAAAGCAATAGCAGATGGAAAGCAAGTTGCTTTTCTAGTACCTACTACTATTTTAGCTCAGCAACATTGTGATACGTTGCGTGAGAGATTTCAAGATTTTCCGATTACTATAGGTCTTTTAAATCGATTTAAAACAAGAAAGCAACAAACAGAAACATTAAAAGGTTTAAAAGCAGGAACTGTTGATATAGTGGTAGGAACGCATCGATTGTTATCAAAAGATGTGCAATATCATGATTTAGGATTATTAATCATCGATGAAGAACAACGTTTTGGCGTTACTCATAAAGAAAAAATTAAACAGTTAAAAGCGCATATTGACGTATTAACATTAACAGCTACACCGATTCCACGAACATTGCATATGTCTATGCTAGGAGTAAGGGACTTGTCTGTCATTGAGACACCTCCAGAAAATCGATTCCCGGTACAAACGTATGTTATGGAGTATAATGGAATACTTGTTCGTGAGGCAATTGAAAGAGAACTTGCTAGAGATGGACAGGTTTATTTCCTATATAACAGAGTAGAAGATATTGCAAGAAAGGCGGAAGAGATTTCTTTGCTTGTACCTGATGCCCGAGTAGCTCATGCTCATGGCAGAATGTCGGAGCAGGAGTTAGAAACGGTTATGATTGGTTTCCTTGAAGGGGAATATGATGTATTAGTTAGTACAACCATCATTGAAACGGGAGTAGATATTCCAAACGTTAATACATTAATTGTACATGATGCTGATAAAATGGGACTTTCCCAGCTTTATCAATTACGTGGGCGTGTTGGCCGTTCAAATCGAGTAGCTTATGCGTATTTTACGTATCGTAAAGATAAAGTATTAACGGAAGTAGCTGAGAAGAGATTGCAAGCAATTAAAGAATTTACAGAATTAGGTTCTGGTTTCAAAATTGCTATGCGCGATTTATCGATAAGAGGGGCAGGTAATCTTCTTGGAGCAGAGCAGCATGGATTTATTGATTCAGTTGGTTTTGATTTATATTCTCAAATGTTAAAAGAAGCCATTGATCAAAGAATGACTGATAAACCAATTGAAGTGGAACAGCATGTTGAAATAGATATGCAAATTGACGCTTATATTCCAGATAGCTATATTTCAGATGGAAATCAAAAAATTGAAATGTATAAAAGGTTTAGAGCACTAACTTCAGTAGAAGAAATAACGGATCTAAAAGAAGAGATTATAGACCGTTTTGGTGATTATCCAAAAGAGGTAGAATACTTGTTTAATGTCGCTTTCATTAAGGTGTACTCTCTAGCAGCTCATGCTGAATCCATCAAACATCAAAAGAATGAAGTTATTGTGCTCATTACAGAAAGTGCAAGTAAAAATATTGATGGCTCAAAAGTGTTTCAATTAACGAGCCAAATTGAAAGAAGAACAGGGTTAGGTATGGAAGGAAGTAAACTGAAAATTGCATTGCCAATTAAAAATATGGAAACGAGTCAATGGTTGAGCAATGTTGAAGCTTTGGTTAAAGGGCTTGAGCATGTAAAAAAAGATAAAGTCAACCAAAATTCATAAATTTTGGTTGCACTGAGAACAAATTCATGTTGAAATATACGTAGGGGAAAAATATAGTAAGAAAATATTTGAAGGGTGAATAGAACTTACGGGATTAAAAAATACTAAGTTCAATACGGTTATTTATGCTAGTGTAGCATAGGGTATTGTAATGAAATTCAATATTGGAAAGAGAGGCAACATTAGATGAAAGCAACTGGAATTGTACGTCGTATAGATGATCTTGGACGAGTAGTCATCCCTAAAGAAATCCGTAGAACACTTCGTATACGTGAAGGAGATCCATTAGAAATTTTTGTTGATCGCGACGGAGAAGTTATCTTAAAAAAATATTCTCCTATTAGTGAGTTAAGTGATTTTGCTAAGGAATATGCTGAGGCATTATTCGATAGCTTAGGTAATCCAGTTCTAATTTGTGATAGAGATACATATATCACTGTTGCAGGTGGATCTAAAAAAGACTATTTAAATCGTAGTATCAGTGATTTATTAGAAAGCACAATGGAAGATCGCAATCCGATTTTAGAAACGCAAAAAGCGCAAATTTCTTTAGTGGACGGTTTTACTGAAGAAATTCAATCTTATACAATTGCTCCAATCGTAGCGAACGGAGATCCAATTGGTGCAGTAGTTATCTTCTCTAAAGAAGGTACTTTGGGAGAAGTAGAGCGTAAAGCCGTTGAAACAGCTGCAGGATTCCTTGCTCGTCAAATGGAATCTTAATAATTTAAACATACAAGAGATGGGTAGCAGATGCTGCCCTTTTTTTGTTATAGAAAATTTTGAATTGGGAAAGTGATAGGAGTCCTTCTTTTTTCGAGAATAGAAGTTAGAGAAAGATGGCATTGTCTGTTTCTTTAAAGTGAAAAAACATGTATTTGTATTAAAATATGAGAATAAAGGGATATGATATAATACTTGCGAAAAGAATCTATTGGAATGGAAAGGAGTGGACGCAAAATTATTCAAAATAACGACCTTTCCAAAAAGTTTTTTCAAGGGGCATTTATTTTAACTCTATCTACTGTTTTTATAAAATTATTAAGTGCTTTGTACCGAATTCCTTATCAAAATGTAGTAGGAGATGTAGGGTTTTATATATATCAACAAGTGTATCCTTTTTATTCTTTTGCCCTAGTCTTATCTACGTATGGATTTCCGGTAATTATTTCGAAGTTAATTGCTGAAAGTAAAGAAGTAAAAAGAGAATATACTCGTTCGGAAATTGTAGCAAGTTCATGGCTTTCAATTAGTGTAATTAGTCTTTTCATGTTTTCATGCCTGTTTTTTGGGGCATATTTTATAGCAGACCTCATGAATGATCATATGTTAGTGAAATCAATTCAATTTATTGCCTTTTCTTTTTTATTCATGCCTGTTTTGTCTGTGTTAAAGGGATTGTTTCAAAGTGACGGAGAAATGATTCCAACAGCTGTCTCGCAGGTGACTGAGCAATCAGTACGAGTTGGTTGTATTTTAATTGCTTCTTTTCTTTTTTATAGCTACGGTCTTTCATTGTATGAAGTAGCTGAAGGAGCATTTATCGGATCTGTTTTAGGAAGTTTGGTTAGTAGTATCGTATTAATTTCATATTATGTAAAAAAGAGAAAGAATAAAAAGGTTATTGCATTTGATAGCTTAAGAATAAAAAAAGTTATTATTCCACTATCTAAGAAAATTATTATACAAGGTATTATTTTTAGTATTTCATCGTTAATATTAGTGTTTATTCAGTTTATGGATGCCTTAATACTATACCCGTTATTGACTGACTCTGGAATGGAAATGACTGAGGCGAAGGAATGGAAAGGTGTTTATGACCGAGGTCAACCTTTATTACACTTAGGAACTGCTGCTACGATTTCCTTGTCGTTGACGATTGTACCACTTATTTCAAAGTATAAGCAGCAACAAAACCTAGAAAGTATTAGATATTATACGGAACTTTCTTTTCGATTAAGTTTAATGTTAGGTATGGCTGCTGCCGTAGGTCTCTTTTTTATTATTGAACCAATGAACATTACATTGTTTGAGAATTCAAAAGGAAGTCAAGAATTAGCCATACTCGTATTATCGATTTTTTTCTGCTCGTTACTTATGACGGGGATTTTTATTCTTCAAAGTTTAGAGCGTCCTTTTATATCGATTGTTATTATTGCTATTGGATTACTAGTGAAGTTTCTCTTAATGATGTTGTTGATACCGAAACTGTATATTATGGGTGCAGCCATATCTACAACTGCAGCATTTTTCGTAATGGCTCTTCTTTTATGGATTATGATGAAAATAATATATAAAAAGTCTATTTTTCAGTCAAAAACAATTATATTAACAATTGTATCATCCATTGGAATGACATTAGTGTTACTTGTAATTGATCAAGTATTTACGATTATGCACGGTTACATAGATCACATTCGTATCCTGTCTGTTATTCAAGTATTGATATCTGTAAGTGTTGGAGCCTTTATTTATATGATGATTATTATTAGAAATGGGATGTTTACAAGAGAGGAATTATCTTTGCTGCCTTTAGGAAGTAAACTGTCAAAATTTTTACCACCTAATCGGCGCTAGATTTTATTTCGATTGCTAGGAATATGATTTTCAAAAAGCTTTGTTAAACAAGCGACAATAAAGCTAACAGAGCTTATCAAAAAACAAATAGGAGTTTTTTATATGAGTAATAAAATTGTTGTGATGGGGTTAGGTGCTGGTAATCTGGACCAGCTTCCGTTTGGTATATATAAAAAATTGAAGTCGGCTGGGATGTGCTATACGAGAACAATAGATCATCCAGTAATTCAAGAATTACAGCAAGAAGGTATGGAATTTATAAGTTTTGATAATGTTTATGAGAAACACGATGCTTTTGCTGAAGTATATGAAGAGATTGTTGATACGTTAATAAAGTTAGCCAATGAAAAAGATGTACTTTATACGGTTCCAGGTCATCCAATGGTAGCGGAAAAAACTGTTCAACTATTAATAGAAAAGCAACTTAGTCACTCATATGACCTATCTATTGAAGGGGGACAGAGCTTTTTAGATGCCCTTTTTCAAGCTGTAAAAATAGATCCAATTGAAGGATTTCAGCTTCTCGATGGTACAGATTTAAAAAAAGATCAAGTGCAAATGAATCAGCATTTGATTATTGGACAAGTATATGATGTTTTTACAGCTTCAGATGTAAAACTAACGCTTATGGAAAAATATCCAGATGAATTTCAAATCGCTCTTGTGACGGCAGCGGGTAGTTCGGAAGAGGTCGTTAAATGGTTACCGCTTTATGAATTAGATCGTGAAGCTGGTTTAAGTAATTTAACTTCTGTCTATGTACCACCTGTCAAAGATGAAGAGATGCTAAACAAAGAGTTCTTTCAATTGCGTAAAATTATCGCTCAATTGAGAGGACCAGATGGTTGCCCTTGGGATCAAAAACAAACACATGAAAGTTTAAAAAAATATGTGTTGGAAGAAGCATATGAATTGATTGATGCCATTAATGAAGATGATATAGATGGGATGATTGGCGAATTAGGTGATCTTCTATTACAAGTATTACTTCATGCTCAAATCGGTGAAGATGAAGGAATGTTTACTATTGAAGATGTTATTGAAGAATTGTCTGACAAGATGATTCGACGCCATCCACATGTATTTGGCGACGTAACGGTTTCAAGCGCAGATGATGTAAAGGTGAAATGGGATGAAATCAAAAAGTCTGAAAAGGGTAAGGAAGCTTCTGAGAAAACCTCATTATTAGATGGTGTTGAAAAATCGTTACCACAATTATTGATTGCTTATGAATATCAAAAAAGAGCAGCAAAAGTAGGGTTTGATTGGACTGAAGTGGAATCGGCCTGGGAAAAGGTACTTGAAGAGATTCAGGAATTTAAAGAAGAAGTAAAAATGGGTTCAAATATCAAAAAAATACGAGCTGAGTACGGTGATATTCTATTTGCTATCGTAAATATTGCGCGTTTTTATGATATGTATCCAGAAGAAGCACTTTATGCCACCAATGAAAAGTTCTCACGTCGTTTTAAATATATTGAATCTTGTTTACAAGAAAAGCATAAATCGTTTGAAGAATGTTCGTTAGAGCAATTAGATCATTTCTGGAATGAAGCAAAGAAAAAAGGATTGTAAAAAGGGAGAGAGTCGGAATGAGATTAGATAAGTTTTTAAAAGTTTCTCGATTGATTAAGAGAAGAACGTTAGCAAAAGAAGTTGCGGATAAAGGTAGAATTTATATAAATGGTAGTCAAGCAAAGGCTAGTTCTACTGTAAAGGTAGGAGATAAGCTGTTTATTCAATTTGGACAAAAGCTTGTTACTGTAAGAATTGAAAAGCTTCAAGAAACAGTTAAAAAAGAAGATGCAGCGGCAATGTATACTATTGTAAAAGAAGAGAAAATCCAACAAGACGAGTTTTAAAATAATGGACTAGTTCTAAAACTCGTCCTCCTTTCATACATTTTTACAAAAAAGTGTGTACAGGAGGTTCCAGTATGAGCAGCCAATATTTTGAACAGAATGATCAGAAGCAAAGAGGAAGTAATCCAGAACATGATATTGTCATGAAAGGGCGTAAGCTTCTTGAAATAACAGGTGTAAGACAAGTTGAAAGTTTTGATAACGAGGAATTTTTATTAGAGACAAACATGGGGTTTTTAGCGATTAAAGGCGAAAATTTACAAATGAAAAATCTTGATGTCGATAGTGGAATCGTTACGATTAAAGGAAAAATCTACGATCTTGTATATGTAGATGAACCTTCAGGAGACAAAGCCAAAGGTTTCTTTGGTAAGTTGTTCAAATGACGCTTACAACTCAATTCTACACTTTAATTGCAATGATTGGGATGGGGAGCTACTTCGGTGCTTCTTTAGATACTTACCAGTTATTTCTGAAGAGACCCAAAAGAAGCAGATGGTTGGTTTTTATTCATGATTTGTTATTTTGGACTTTTCAAGCTTTGTTTATATTCTATATTCTATTTCGTGTGAATCAAGGTGAATTACGTTTTTATTCTTTTTTGGCTCTTTTATGTGGTTTTGCGGCTTATCAAGCTTTATTTAAAAAGAGTTATATGTTCATCTTGAAGGTGATTATTTCCTTTGTACTCCATACTATAAGGTTTATAAAAAAACTTGGAAATGTTATTCTTATAAAGCCGATTATAGGTATATTTACATTTCTATTTTTTTTAGTGAAAATAGTATTAAAGGGTCTTTTGGCTCTTGTTCGTTTTTGTGTAAGGGTCATAATCATTGTTATAAAGGTTACTTTTGCACCAATTGTGTGGATTATAAGGCAAATTTATAAATTATTTCCGGAAGTTTTCACAAATAAATTAGAGAAGTTATATAATCAAATTAAAGGATTTTTCATAAAAATAAAGAATTATATAACGAACGTAATAGAAAAATGGAAGAAAAAGGATTAAAGGAGTGAGCGAAATGGGTAGCTTGAAGGAAAGAAAAGTGGCTAAAATCCAATCAACCTATGTAGAGCAGCGTGAAAAAAGCCAAATGCAGAAAGCCAAAAGAAAACGCGGTTTAATTCGCCGTCTTACAGTTCTTGGAATTTGTGTGTTAGTTCTTTCAGTTGTAACCATTTCGACTTTACTTTCGCAATCAGCTGCAATTGAAAAGAAATCCGAAGAAAAAAGCAAGGTTGAAAAGAAATTAGCCTCTCTTCAAAAAGATCAAAAAATGTTAGAAGAAGAAATCGTAAAATTAAATGATGATGAATACATAGCGAAAATTGCTAGAAGAGATTATTTTTTATCTAATAAAGGGGAGGTTATTTTTAATCTTCCAAAAAAGAAAGATAAAGAGGACTAATGTTGACACAGATTTTTTATTTTCGTTATAATATAAACTATGTATGATTTTTTTAAAATTTAAGGAGGAACATTTTTTTTATGTCAATCGAAGTAGGCAGCAAGTTACAAGGGAAAGTAACAGGCATTACTAAATTTGGGGCGTTCGTTGAATTGTCTGAGGGGACTACAGGACTTGTTCACATTAGTGAAGTTGCAGATAACTACGTCAAGGACATTAACGAGCACTTAAAAGTTGGTGACCAAGTTGAAGTAAAAGTAATAAACGTAGAGAAAGATGGAAAAATTGGTCTTTCTATAAAAAAAGCGAAAGATCGTCCTGAGCAAACTCATCAACCGCGCCCACAACGTCATGGTCGAGGGGATAATCGTTCTCGAGATAATTTTCGTTCAAGAGACAATGCTCGTGCACCAAAAGAAACTTTCGAGCAAAAAATGGCTAAGTTTTTAAAAGATAGCGAAGATCGTTTATCTACACTTAAGCGAAGCACGGAAACGAAAAGAGGAGGACGAGGCGGTCGACGTGGCTAATACTTGCTGCTGTTAAAAATCGATAGCGGTTTTTCCTTTAGATAAATAGAAACGTTTGATATCGATAGACAAGTGCTAGTTGAAGCCTTGTCTATTTTTATTATGTGGAATTTAAAAATATCGGACGATCCGAACAGAGCATGTTATTGCGATTAAAAAGCCTTCCAAAAAAGAACAAAAACATTGGGCGGCTTTTTTTATATATGCAAGGTATTTTGATATATAACTATTTTTGTATATAAAAAAAACACCAGAAATATTATCTGGTGTTTTTTGAGATGACCCGTACGGGATTCGAACCCGTGTTACCGCCGTGAAAGGGCGGTGTCTTAACCGCTTGACCAACGGGCCATTAAGTAATATGGTAGCGGCGGAGGGAGTTGAACCCACGACCTTTCGGGTATGAACCGAATGCTCTAGCCAGCTGAGCTACACCGCCATTTTACTAATATAACTTCGAAGCACAATTTATATCTTACATAGCAGGTAATTGTTTGTCAATGGAAAAACAAAAAGTTGCATTTTTCTTATTTTTAATCTCTGGTTATTTCTTCTGTGAGATGAATGAGAAATGCTTTTTTTATGAGAGGTTCATTAGCCTTTTCAAAACATCTATTCCTCCTGAACTGTTTTATGGTATTTTCTCTCCTTAATTATTTCCGTAACAAGGGTGAATAATGGCTCTTTTTAATGGCTGTTTTCAATTCCCAATAAAAAGGGTGATTGGAGCGTAAGAGGAGAGACTCCTGTGGGAGCAGTTGGATAGGTGAGCCCTCACAAACACTGAACCGAGGGTGCTTATCGCTCGCCTCATGGAAAGTTACTCGGCTCATATACTCATTATTTGACAAAGCATGAGAAAACCAACTTTTAAATAAATATTCCAGCTTTTTTCTTGTATAAAAAGATAAATTTCTCTATTTCTTTTAAAGATAAGTTTCGATTGGTGGAACTTAAACTCCTCATTATGTTTGTAATTGCCTTAATGTCTAGAAATCCGTCGAACAATTCTTGGATTTCATTTCTAGATTACGACAAAAAAACTACATTCTAGTATTTATAATAAAAAATACTAGAAACCAAGTTGGATAGGAGAGGAATCAATGGAAAAGATAGGAAGAAATATAATAGAGCCAGTCTCGGACGTACACTTGAATTATGATCATGAAAAGACCAAAAGTTGGATGAATAACATCAGAAAAAAAGTAGAGAACTTACTCATTTATCGAGGTTTTATTCTTACAATAATTGGTTTTTTATTGGGGAGAGCACTAATATTATCTCAACTCGCTCCATTCGCTCTTCCATTCTTTGCGGCTGTATATGTATTGAGAAGAAATAGAGCTCCGTATGCATTAATTGGATTATTAGCAGGAGCAGCTACTATTCATTTTATGAATGCCGTAACAATCTTTGCAGCTGCAATCTTCTTCATGATTTTGTATAAGGCGAGAGAGCCATCTTTACCTGCTCAATTTAAGGTAGCATCTTTATATGTTTTTTTATCTCTTGGAATTATTAATTTAATGATGCATTATCTTTTCGAAAGCAAATTGCTTCTATATGATGGCTTAATGATTGGAATTGAATCAGGTTTAGCATTTATTCTTACATTGATTTTTGTACAATGCATTCCATTGATTTCTTTTAAAAATAGAACGCGATCATTAAAGACAGAGGAAGTAGTTAGTATCATTATATTATTAGCCTCTGTTATGAGCGGTACAATCGGGTGGACCATGTATGATTTGTCTCTCGAACATATTGTCTCTCGTTATTTAGTTCTTGTTTTTTGCCTAGCGGCAGGAGCAGCTATTGGTTCAACCGTTGGGGTCGTAACTGGATTAATATTTAGTCTTGCAAGTGTAGCAAGTCTATTTCAAATGAGTTTATTAGCCTTTGCTGGATTATTGGGTGGCTTATTAAAGGATGGAAAAAAAGTTGGAGTCTCTGTTGGGTTATTGCTCGCAACTGTATTGATTGGTTTGTATGGTGAAGAGAATACAAATCTAACCATTACGGTGTACGAATCATTATTCGCTATTTTCCTTTTTCTGTTAACTCCTACTTATTTAATAGAAAAAGTAGCTAAGCATATACCTGGAACAGTTGAATATTCGAATGAACAGCAAAAATATATGAGGAAGATGAGAGATGTTACAGCTCAAAGGGTTACTCAATTTTCCAATGTATTTGAAGCGTTGTCTAACAGTTTTTTACAAATGGATGAATGGAATAAAGAGGAGGAGGAAGTAAGAGAATTTGATTACTTTCTGAGTTATGTCACGGAAAAAACATGCCAAACATGTCCTAGGAAGGAGAGGTGCTGGGCGGAAAATTTTCAAATGACCTATGAAAAAATGAGTAATATTGCGGTTGAGTTGAATAATAACGGGCAGTTATCGAACAAAACAGAAAGAGATTGGGATAAATACTGTCTAAAGGAAAAACAGGTTACTGCTGCTATTTCTAATGAATTATCGTTTTATCATGCAAATCAAAAATTGAAAAGGCAGGTGAAAGATAGTAGAAGACTAGTTGCGGATCAGCTAAGAGGAGTATCTGAAGTTATGGATGATTTTGCCAAAGAAATTCAAAGAGAAAGAGAAAATCATCATCTTCAGGAAGAACAAATTCTTGAAACTCTTGGAGATTTTGGAGTTCAGCTAGATCACGTTGAAATTTATAGTCTAGAGCAAGGTAATATTGATATAGATATGACACTACCTTTTTATAAAGGAAGAGGAGAGTGTGAGAAACTGATAGCACCTATGCTATCGGATATTTTAGGTGAAAATATTGTTGTAGCTAGCGAGGATTATGATAGTCAAGTTGGGTATTGCTTTGCTAATTTTCGATCGATTCAAAAGTTTATCGTAAGTACTGGAAGCGCTCATGCTGCTAAAGGTGGAGGGCTTATTTCAGGAGATAGTTATACGATGATGGAAATTGGAGCTGGTAAATTTGCAATGGCTATTAGTGATGGCATGGGCAATGGGGAACGAGCCCATTTAGAAAGCATGGAAACACTTCAATTATTAAAGAAAATTCTTTTATCTGGTATTGAAGAAAAAATTGCTATAAAATCCGTCAATTCTATATTATCACTACGAACGACAGATGAAATTTTTTCAACTTTAGATTTAGCCATGATTGATTTACAAGATGCAAAAGCAAAGTTTTTAAAAATATGTTCCACACCGAGCTTTATAAAAAGAGGAGATCGGGTGTTAAAAATAGAGTCCAGTAATTTGCCGATTGGGTTTATGGAAGAGGTGGATTTAGATGTAGTAACTGAACAATTAAAGGCTGAAGATATTTTAATTATGATGAGTGATGGTATTTTTGAAGGGCCTAAAAATATTGAGAATATGGAATTGTGGATTAAACGAAAAATTCGAGAGTTTCAAACGGATGATCCACAAGAAATAGCAGATTTAATGTTAGAAGAAGTCATTAGAACGAGAGGAGACATTGGTGATGATATGACAGTGGTAGTAGCTAAGATTAAGCATAATACTCCTAGATGGTCATCTATTCCGATATCTGCTATGCAAAGAAAAGCACAATAGGATAAGAATAGAGCGTATCCAAAGTCATTCTCATTTGTATGAATTCAATGATAAATTGTATAAATCCCTTCAAAATCGGCGAAGATGGTAACAAATTAGCTGAGGAGGGAGATTGACATGCAATCTAGTACATTAAGGCAAATATTATTAATTACTGATGGATGTTCAAATAAAGGTACGGATCCTGCAGCGATGGCTGCATTAGCTAGAGAACAAGGAATTACTGTAAATGTAATTGGTGTAATGGAAAATGACACAATAGATGAGTCAGGAATGAGAGAAATAGAAGCAATTGCTGCAGCTGGCGGTGGTGTCAGCCAGATTGTATACTCACAAGCTCTATCACAAACTGTTCAAATGGTAACAAGAAAAGCAATGACAACTACGATTCAAGGAGTTGTTAATAAAGAACTTAAACAAATACTTGGAAGAAATTCGAGTATTGAAGAGCTACCTCCTGATAAGAGAGGAGAGATTGTCGAAGTTGTTGATGAGTTAAGTGAAATATCAGAGTTAGAAGTTTTAGTTTTAGTAGATACGAGCGCGAGTATGAAACACAAATTGCCAACGGTAAAAGAGTCGTTAATAGATTTATCCATTAGCTTGAATGCTCGAATAGGAAATAATCGTTTTTCAGTATTTATATTTCCCGGGAAAAAAAATGATGTCGAAAAATTGTTGGATTGGACTCCGAAATTAGATTCATTGTCTAAAATATTTTCAAAATTAACACCCGGTGGTATCACTCCTACTGGCCCTGCACTTAGTGAGGCACTTAGATATTTTGAAAAAAAACGATCATTAAGGAGCATGCTGGGAAATGATGAACAGTACTATGAAGACTCCATTTAATATTACTCCTGGTACAACAATTATAGGAAAGTGGTATAAGCATTCTTATAAAATTGTGCGTAAGTTAGGGGCAGGAGCAAATGGAACGGTTTATCTTGCTGAGTTTAATCAAAAATTCGTAGCATTAAAAATAAGTGATAATCATGCAAACATCGCTTCGGAGATGAACGTCTTGAAATCCTTATCCAAGGTCCAAGGGTCTTCCCTCGGGCCTTCTTTATTCCATGGTGATGATTGGATAAAAGGTGAAAACTGTATTCCGTTTTATGTTATGGAATATATTGAAGGGAAAGAATTACTAGATTTTGTTAGAGCGAAAGGCGAGGGCTGGATTGAAATATTGATGCTACAACTGTTATCAGATTTGGGAGAATTGCATAATAAAGGTTGGATTTTTGGTGATTTAAAGCCTGAAAATCTTATTGTAACTTCCCCTGCACAAAAAATTCGGTGTGTCGATATGGGAGGAACTACGGTAATAGGGCGTTCTGTAAAAGAATTTACAGAGTTTTTTGACCGAGGATATTGGGGGCAGGGCTCTAGAAAAGCTGAACCTACATATGATTTATTTGCTGTTGCGATGATATTTATTAATGTCTATTATCCAAATCGTTTTTCTAAACAAAAAAATAGTCCAAATCAATTGCTAGAAGTTATTCAAACAACTATTGGTTTAGTACCATATCAAAACATTTTAGAAAAAGCGATCAGAGGAAAATATGCAACTGCTAAAGAAATGAGAATGAGCCTGTTAAATCAGATACAAAGTAATGGAACAAATACTTTTAAGAATGTAAAAGCGAAACCTACCTCCTCGAGAAACGTATATAAGAAAAAAAGAAAAAAAGGAGGCTTAAAGGAAACCGTTTTTATTCTTATTTTGGTATGCTGTTTATATGGTCTATATTTATATGCTCAAATTATTGGGTAAAACTACTTTGAAATTCCCTTTTCTTTTGGAATATTCCAATTGCTAGAATATAATTATAGATAGTATAGATACATTTATATGTAAATAAGCTTATTGAGTAAGAGGGAGTTTTCGATGCTTGAAAAAAAAGCAGAACAAGCAATCCGTAAGTATCAGTTACTAGAACATGGTGATGCTGTATTAATAGGTGTGTCTGGGGGGCCTGACTCACTTGCATTGTTACATTTCTTATATGGTATCCAAAAACGCTATAATTTGAAGTTAGTGGTAGCTCATGTCGACCATATGTTTAGAGGAGAGCAATCATATGAGGATTATCTTTATGTAGAGAAGATATGTAAAGGTTTAAACATTCCTTTTGAAGGGAAGCGAATTAACGTACCAGAATACATAGAGCAAACGAATGAAAATTCTCAAGCTGCTTCGAGGAAATTGCGTTATCGTTTTTATGAAGCGATTATGAAAAAACATAATATAGTTAAATTAGCTCTAGGTCATCACGGAGATGATCAAATAGAAACGATTCTTATGAGATTAACACGTGGAGCAACTAGTACAGCACGAGCAGGAATTAGGATGAAAAGGGACTTTTCATCGTACGTTATTATTAGACCTTTTTTATGGTCGAATAAAGAAGAAATAGAAGAGTATTGTTTACATAACAATTTGCATCCGAGAATAGACTATAGTAATGCAAAGCCTGTTTATGCAAGAAATAGAATTAGATTAAATGTTCTACCGGTATTGAAAAAAGAAAACCCGAAAGTGCATGAGCAATTCCAACGTTTTAGTGAACAATTGTTAGAAGATGAAGAGTATTTACTTTCTTTAGCTAGTGATAAGTTGAATCAATTTTGGACAAAGAAAAAAAATTACTCAAAGATTCAAATTAGCTCGTTTCTTATGATGTCAAAGCCTTTACAAAGGAGAGCTATTCAACTAATATTAAACTATCTTTATTTTGAAAGACACGAACAATTATCCACTGCTCATATTGAATCAGTTTTTGAGCTTATTCAGAGTTCTCATCCATCCGGCGAAATACATTTGCCAGCAGGCTTAAAAATCAAAAAATCGTACGATATTTGTACGTTTCTATTTGATGAACAGAAGCAAGAACCCTATTTCTTTAATTTACATATTCCTGGCGAAGTTTTACTTCCAAATGGACGTAGAATTCAAGCAAAATACATAGAAGGAAATGAGAATCAAAGCAGTAATGTTTTTTTCATAGATCCCGATCAGCTTAAGTTACCTTTAGTTGTTCGATCTAGGAAGAATGGTGATCGTATTCAAGTAAAAGGGTTGGATGGTTCGAGGAAAATAAAGGATATTTTTATTGATCATAAAATACCTTTAAAGGAAAGAGCAGTTTGGCCAATTGTTGAGGATGGCAATCAAGATATCCTTTGGTTACCGGGATTAAAAAAGTCTAATAAAGAGACTTTAAAAGGAAGTAAGTTGTTAATTACTTTAAAATATGATTAGAATTCATTCTTCTAGGAGGAAAGCAGTATAATGAGCTTGCACAATGAAATTGAAGAAGTGCTTATAAGTGAAGAACAAATCCAAGAGAAAATTGCTATTCTTGGTCAACAATTAACAGAGGAATATAAAGATAAGTTTCCTTTAGCAATTGGAGTACTAAAAGGTGCAATGCCTTTCATGGCAGATTTATTTAAAAGAGTAGATGCCCATTTAGAAATGGATTTCATGGATGTATCTAGTTATGGGAATTCAACAGTTTCTTCAGGTGAAGTTAAGATTATTAAAGATTTAAATACATCTGTTGAAGGTAGAGACATATTGATTGTCGAAGATATTATTGATAGTGGATTAACTTTAAGCTATTTAGTTGAGTTATTCCGTTATAGAAAAGCAAAAAGTATCAAAATTGTGACATTATTAGATAAACCATCTGGAAGAAAAGCAGATATAAAAGCTGACTATGTTGGCTTTGATGTTCCAGATGCATTCGTTGTGGGATATGGCTTAGACTATGCTGAAAGGTATCGAAACCTTCCTTATATAGGGGTATTAAAACCTGAAATTTATCAAAGCTAAGCTAGTAAAATAAACAAATTGTTTTTAATGTTAAATAATTGAAAAGAAATGTTTTACTATGGTAGTATTTTATTTAGTTGTTACTGTGGGAGGAGGTAAGGAATGAATCGGATCTTCCGTAATACCATTTTTTATTTATTAATTCTTTTAGTTATTATTGGTATTGTGAGTATTTTCACCAATAATAATGAAGCTGATAAAAATATAACTCAGAACCAATTCTTTAATTACTTAGAGGATGGTAAAGTTAAAAGTTATTCGATGCAGCCTGAAAGAAATGTTTATGCTGTTAAAGGTCAGCTAAAATCATCTAAAGAAGGTGAATACTTCTTAACATACGTTGTAAATAGCAATGCTACAATGGAACGTATTGATAAAGCTACTGAAGAAAATGGCACAGAAGTAAACGTTTTAGCTGCTAAAGAAACAAGTGGATGGGTAACAATCTTTACGAGTATCATACCATTTGTTATTATGTTTATTCTTTTCTTCTTCTTATTAAACCAATCTCAAGGCGGCGGCGGTCGTGTAATGAATTTTGGTAAAAGTAAAGCTAAGCTATATAACGATGAGAAGAAAAAAGTTCGCTTTACAGATGTAGCGGGTGCAGATGAGGAGAAACAGGAACTTGTTGAGGTTGTAGAATTCTTAAAAGATCCTCGTAAATTCTCTGAAGTTGGTGCTCGTATTCCTAAAGGGGTTTTATTAGTAGGACCTCCAGGTACTGGTAAAACATTATTAGCAAGAGCTGTTGCTGGGGAAGCAGGAGTACCATTCTTCTCAATTTCTGGTTCAGACTTTGTTGAAATGTTTGTCGGTGTCGGTGCATCTCGTGTTCGTGATTTGTTTGAAAATGCTAAGAAAAATGCGCCGTGTATTATTTTCATCGATGAAATTGATGCAGTAGGTCGTCAACGTGGAGCAGGTTTAGGTGGAGGTCACGATGAGCGTGAACAAACATTGAATCAGTTGCTTGTTGAGATGGATGGATTTGGTGTGAATGAGGGTATCATTATTATCGCTGCAACAAACCGACCAGATATTTTAGACCCAGCGTTGCTTCGTCCAGGACGTTTTGACCGCCAAATTACAGTAGGTCGTCCAGATGTAAAAGGTCGTGAGGAAGTACTAAAAGTACATGCGCGTAATAAGCCTCTTGATGATAGCATTGATTTAAAAGCAATTGCTCAAAGAACACCTGGATTCTCAGGTGCAGACTTAGAGAACTTACTAAATGAAGCGGCTCTTGTTGCTGCTCGTCAAAATAAGAAAAAAATTGATATGGCAGATATCGATGAAGCAACCGACCGTGTAATTGCTGGTCCTGCTAAGAAAAACAGAGTTATTTCTAAGAAAGAACGTAATATCGTCGCTTTCCATGAAGCAGGTCATACAGTGATTGGTGTTGTACTAGATGAAGCCGAAACAGTTCATAAAGTTACAATCGTACCACGTGGTCAAGCAGGTGGATATGCAGTAATGCTACCTAAAGAAGATCGTTTCTTTATGACAAAACCTGAATTACTTGATAAAATTGTCGGCTTACTTGGCGGACGTGTAGCAGAAGAAATTGTGTTTGGTGAAGTAAGTACAGGAGCTCATAATGATTTCCAACGTGCTACAGCAATTGCTCGTAGTATGGTAACGGAATATGGTATGAGTGATAAGCTTGGACCATTACAATTTGGCTCTTCTCAAGGTGGTCAAGTTTTCTTAGGTCGTGACTTTAATAATGAGCAAAATTATTCAGATGCGATTGCATATGAAATCGATCTAGAAGTTCAACGATTTATTAAAGAATGTTATGCGAAAGCTAAACAAATTCTTACAGATAATCGCGATAAATTGGATTTAATTGCGACTACATTATTAGAAGTTGAAACGTTAGATGCAGATCAAATTAAACATCTATGTGACCATGGTACTTTACCAGAGCGTACTTATAAGACGTTAAATGGTAAATTAGAATCAACAGCTGATAATGATGTGAAAGTTACAATTAACTCTAAAAAAGAAGAAGTTCAAGGTGAAGAGTCAGTAACTGAAGAAACAAAAGCATCTTCTAACGAAGAAACAACTTCGAATGTAGATGAGAAAAAAGAATAAATAATGAGGCGACCCTTTAATGGGTCGCTTTTTCTTTGCATGGGCTAGTTTTTATAAGATTGGGATTTTAAAATGTGTCTGGTAAGTAAAACTAGCTGATACAAAGGGATTCTTCAGAATGTAAGTGCGAGACTTCTACGGGAGCATTGGGACGGTTAGATCCCCCGAGGAGGATCCACTTGTCCCCGAAGCGCACATCCTAGAGTAGAACTTAACTTACACTCACAACATGTTAATGAGCAACAAAGCTTGCAAAAATGGTCTTTTAAATAAAAGAACTTTTCTCTCCTATTAAATTCATTTTATTCATTAGAATTTTGATTCTGTATGTTTAGGTATTTACACTTATTTTCATGAACGAAATGGAAAGGTTTATTCTCATACGCTTACGAAATAATAAAGGTAGTATAGGTTCGCGATGATTTTCTAGTTAACGGTTTCATTGGTATTGTGGTATGATGTGAAGGTGTATTTATGAATTTGGTAAAAGTGGTGAGAAGAGTGATTTTTGTATTAGATGTTGGAAACACAAATACCGTATTGGGTGTATATGAAAAAGATGAACTTAAGTATCACTGGCGTATAGAAACAAGTCGTAGTAAAACGGAAGATGAATATGCCATGGTAATTAAAGAATTACTAAAGCATGTTGACTTGACGTTCCAACATTTTGATGGAATTATTATTTCTTCTGTTGTACCTCCGATTATGGCTGCTTTAGAGAGAATGTGTCAAAAATATTTTGGTATTAATCCGTTGGTAGTTGGACCTGGGATTAAGACCGGTTTAAATATAAAATATGATAACCCAAGAGAAGTAGGGGCAGATCGTATTGTGAATGCGGTAGCCGCTATTCATGAATATGGTGGACCGTTAATCATCGTCGATTTTGGAACAGCGACTACATATTGCTATGTAAATGAAAAAAAACAATATATGGGCGGAGCCATAGCTCCGGGAATTGGCATCTCGACGGAAGCCCTATACACAAGAGCATCAAAGCTTCCTAGAATTGAAATCGTTAAACCTGAAACAATAGTTGGTAAAAGCACAGTCGCAGCTATGCAAGCAGGTATACTATATGGATACGTAGGACAAGTAGAAGGTATTGTATCAAGAATGAAAACGGAAAGTAAAGAAGAACCTAAAGTTATTGCTACTGGCGGTCTATCTTCTCTAATTGCAAGCGAATCAAAAGTGATTGATATTGTTGATCCGTTTTTAACATTAAAAGGACTTATATTAATATATCACCGCAATAAAGATCAAGTAAAAAAGCACGTATAGAACAGGAGTTATATATATATGAAAGATTATTTAGTTAAAGCATTAGGCTATAATGGTCAAGTACGGGCATATGCGGTTTCCACTACAGAGACTGTAGGAGAAGCGCAACGTAGACATTATACATGGCCAACAGCTTCTGCAGCTCTTGGTAGAACGATGACGGCTGGTGTCATGCTAGGAGCTATGTTAAAAGGTGAAGAGAAGTTAACAATTAAAATTGAGGGTGGAGGCCCAATTGGCGTCATACTAGTAGATAGTAATGCAAAAGGTGAGGTTAGAGGGTATGTAACAAATCCTCAAACACATGTTGATTTAAATGAGCAAGGTAAGCTTGATGTTCGTGGGGTAGTTGGAACAAACGGAATGTTAACAGTTGTGAAAGATATTGGGTTAAGAGATTATTTTACAGGTCAAACACCAATTGTCTCAGGAGAAATTGGTGATGATTTTACCTATTATCTTGTTACATCAGAGCAAGTACCTTCTTCTGTTGGAGTAGGTGTGCTTGTTAACCCAGATAATTCAATAAAAGCTGCTGGTGGTTTTATTTTACAATTAATGCCTGGTACGGACGAAGAAACTATTATAGCTATAGAAGAACGTTTGAAAAATCTTACGCCTATTTCGAAAATGATTGAAGCTGGTATGACGCCGGAAGATATTCTAGAAGAGTTATTAGGTCAAGGTAATGTGAAAATTCTTGAGAAAATGCCTGTCTCTTTTGTTTGTCAATGTTCCAAAGAAAGAATTGAAAATGCGTTAATTAGTTTAGGCAAGGAAGAAATTAGAAGCATTATTGACACGGAAGGACAAGCAGAAGCAAACTGTCATTTTTGTAATAAAAATTATCATTTTTCTAAGGAGGAGCTTGAACAATTAGAAAAAGACGCTCAATAAAATGGGATCGGATTCCATTGTCAAAAAAACAGTTATTGATTATTATTGCTGGATTAATTGTAATAAATATCGTAACGATTCTTTTTGCAACGAAGCCTTTTTCGACAGGTGTTCTTGGCTCAACCGATGGTGATGACTTAGCAGCTGTAGGAGATGTTACCATTGAACGTGGACAGCTGCGTGAGGAATTAGAAAAACGTTACGGTAACGAAGTGTTGAATGATTTAATTGATCAAGAAGTTATTCAACAGGCAGCAAAAAAGTATAATATTTCTGTTTCCAAAAAGGAACTAGAAAGAGAACTACTCTTAATAAAAACTAAGTATGGATCTTATGATCAACAATACTTACAAAGTAAGGGAAGTTGGGAGAATCAGATAAAAAATAAAATCCTACTAGAAAAAATATTAGTTCAAGATGTTAAAGTCTCTGAATCAGATATCGAAGAAGCATATCAAAAAAATAAAGATGTCTATAAAATTCCTACTACAGTACATTTATCGCATATTGTTGTGAAAACCAAAAAATCAGCTAAAAAAGTTTATGAAGAATTAAAAGATGGAGCTTCTTTTCCGGTGTTAGCTTTAGAAAAATCAATTGATGATATTTCAGCAGTACATGGAGGAGATATCGGGTATTTATCGAAGAAACAAAAAGCATATCCGGAATCTTATCTAGAAAAGGCGAAAGAGCTATCGAAGGGTGAATTTAGTAAACCAATCAAGACAGAAGATGGTTATGCAATTATTTATCTTCATGAACGTATAAAAGGAAAAACCTTCTCTTATCAAGATGTTAAAAGCATTATTGAACGTCAATTAGCCATTGAAGAGATGAATGGTGCCCTTTCAGCAGAGTATTTTTGGGATGAATTTGATGTAAAGTACGTAGACAATAAGTAATATATTAATAAGGAGGCTATTTATAAGGATAGTCTCCTTGTTTTATGCAAAGATTTATATTTAGTTTGATGTCTAGTCATATACGTTGGGCCATTATCGGAGTGAAAAAATCCTTTTGAAAAGGCTCGTCTTATGGGCTCCACACGTCTCCTTTTTTGATAGAACCTTATTCGGATATGAACTAGTTAAGAACCGATGTCGGTTTTTCTTAATATAAACAGAAAAGTTTAAAAATTTAGATGAAATGGATTGACAAATAATACGATTAGATGTAAATTGTTTATAAAACCAATACAATTACTAGGAATTAGGAGTGGATGGAAAGTGGCTAAAATTGCAAATTCTGTAGTAGAATTAATCGGTCAAACACCAATTGTTAAATTAAATCACTTAGTGGATGAAAATAGCGCAAATATCTATTTGAAATTAGAATATACAAACCCAGGAAGCAGTGTAAAAGATCGTATAGCACTAGCGATGATTGAAGCGGCTGAGGAAAGTGGCGCTTTAAAAAAGGGAGATACAATTATTGAACCAACAAGTGGAAATACTGGGATTGGTTTAGCGTGGGTGGCGGCTGCTAAAGGTTATAAAGCAATCTTAGTTATGCCTGAAACTATGAGTATTGAACGTAGAAATCTATTACGAGCATATGGTGCAGAGCTTGTTTTAACACCAGGTCCTGAAGGAATGGGTGGGGCTATTCGTAAAGCAGAGGAACTTGCTAAAGAGAATGGTTATTTTGTACCGCAACAATTTAAAAATGAAGCAAACCCTGAAATTCATAGACAAACAACTGGTAAAGAAATTGTTGCTCAATTTGGGGATTTACAATTAGATGCATTTATTTCTGGTATTGGTACTGGTGGAACAATTACTGGTACAGGTGAAGTATTACGTAGTGCATATCCAAATATAAAAATTGTAGCTGTAGAGCCTGCGGATTCGCCGGTATTATCTGGTGGAAAACCTGGTCCTCATAAAATACAAGGAATTGGAGCTGGATTTGTTCCTGATGTATTGAATACTAAGATTTACGATGAAATTCTTCCAATTCAAAATGAAGAAGCATTTGAGTATGCTCGTCGTACAGCTAAAGAAGAAGGAATTTTAGGTGGTATTTCAGCGGGTGCAGCTATTGCAGCAGCGGTGAAGGTTGCACAACAATTAGGTAAAGGGAAGAATGTATTAGCGATTATTCCTGATAATGGTGAAAGATACTTAAGTACACCGCTATATAATTTTGAATCATAATAATCCCTATAAACAAGAGATATATTAGATAAAAAGGCATCCTTATACAGGATGCCTTTTGTATGGAACAAGATACTTTCTCATTAGAGGATTTTAATCAAAAAGATGGATGACGGTTTTCCTTTAGTATTGATTTATGGCATAGTACACTTAGATAGAACAAGTTGTTTGTTAGGAGTGGTATGTAAAAATGCGTCAAACATTCAGTGAGAAAGAAGCCTTTGCAAAAGAAGATTTTTTTCATGCATATAAAATTTTATCGAGTGAAAAAGAGCATCATATTCTTTTAGAAAGTGGACGTGGAGGAAGATATTCCATGTGTGGAATAAATGCTGTTGCTATTCTAAAAGGTGCTGATAATCATTTAGATATTACTTATAGTGATGGTGTGCGAGAAAGGATTGAAGGAGAACCTTTACAGGCAATGAAAGCATGGATGAAGGATCGGAAATCAGCCCATGTTGATGGTTTACCTGATTTTCAAGGCGGAGCAATGGGGTTTATCAGTTATGACTATGCGAGGCATATTGAAAAACTACCTAACTTGGCAATGGATGATTTACAAACACCGTTATTCTATTTTTTAGTTTTTGATGAAGTAGTTGTATTTGATCATCAAGAAGAAATGTTATGGCTTATCAAGGTTAGTTCGGCTGAAGAAAGTGATGCAGCTATTACTCGCCTACATGAGATGAAACATGAATGGATGGATGCTGTCATGCGAAATAATCTATCTGAAAAGGGTCTAATTCATGAGCAAGGTGGAGATTTAGTTGTTTCAATGACGGATGAAGAATTTAAAGAAGCTGTTAATCGAATCAAAGAGTATATTTCTTACGGTGATATATTTCAGGTGAATCTGTCTGTTAGACAATCGCAAAAATTAATTGCTCATCCTCTAGATATTTATACTACACTTAGAGAATTAAACCCATCTCCTTATATGAGTTATCTACAAACACCTCAATTTCAAGTAGTAAGTGGCTCTCCCGAATTACTAGTAAAGAAAAAAGGAAAGCAGATTAGTACAAGACCGATTGCTGGGACACGCTCACGTGGGAGAAATGAGCAAGAAGATGTGGAACTCGCAAATGAATTAATTACAAATGAAAAAGAACGAGCTGAACATGTCATGCTAGTGGATTTAGAGAGAAATGATCTAGGGCGTGTTTGTGCATATGGTACAGTAGAAGTAAATGAATTTATGGTTATAGAAAAATATTCACATGTTATGCATATTGTTTCAAACGTACAGGGTGAACTTGAGCATAAGTGCGATGAGTATGATGTTATTAAGGCGGTTTTTCCTGGAGGAACGATAACAGGAGCACCAAAGGTTCGAACAATGGAAATCATCGAAGAACTAGAACCTGTCCGTAGAGGAGTTTATACTGGGTCTATTGGGTGGATTGGTTTCAATGAGGACTTAGAATTAAATATTGTTATTCGTACTCTTTTTGCTAAAGATGGTATGGGTCATATCCAAGCGGGAGCAGGAATTGTTATTGATTCACAGCCTAAGCATGAGTATAAGGAAAGCTTGAAGAAAGCAGCAGCTTTATGGAGAGCAAAAGAACTAGCAGATACAAAAAAGTAAAGGTGAAACAAAATTATGATTTTAATGATTGATAACTATGATTCATTTACCTATAATCTTGTGCAATATTTAGGTGAAATGGGTGAGGAATTAGTAGTAAAAAGAAATGATAAAATAACTATAGAAGAAATTTCTGAGTTGAACCCAAGTTACATTATGATCTCGCCAGGACCATGTAGTCCGAATGAAGCGGGAATTAGTTTGCAGGTGATTGAAACGTTTGCGGGTATCATACCGATTTTTGGAGTTTGCTTAGGACAACAGTCAATTGGACAGGCTTTTGGAGCAGAAGTTATTCAAGCAGAAAGGCTAATGCACGGGAAAACGTCCCTTGTATATCACGATGGGAAAACCATTTTTAAAGATGTTCCAAATCCTTTTCGGGCAACTCGTTATCATTCTTTAATTGTAAAAAAAGAGACGCTTCCATCATGCTTTGAAGTTTCAGGATGGACATCTGAAGGTGAAATAATGGCGATTAGGCATCGTCAATTGCCTATTGAAGGTGTTCAATTTCATCCTGAATCCATTATGACGGAATATGGGAAGGAACTTTTAGAACATTTTTTAAAATGCTATCGCAACCCAAAAGAGGTTAGGTGATTAGATGATAATTTATCAAAATGGTCGTTATATCCAAGAGGAAGAAGCGCGCATTTCTCCTTTTGATCATGGCTTCTTATATGGAATGGGTTTGTTTGAAACGATTCGTATTTATAATGGCCATCCTTTTTTATTGGGGGATCATTTGCTTCGGCTCAATGATGGAATGCAAGAAATGCATATAGAAAGCACTATCTGTCAGAATATGATGTTAGATATTTTACATCAGTTATTAAAAAGAAATGATTTGGATAATGCCAGAGTGAGAATTAATGTTTCCGCTGGTGAAGGGGCAGTTAGTTTACCAAGTGAATCCTATAAGCAACCGAATTTAATGGTCTTTATCAGCCCTTTGCAGCCTGCAAGTGAAGAGATAATGGAAAAGCAAGCTACGATTTTAAAACTAAATAGAAATACACCTGAAACGACTAGTCGATTAAAATCTCATCATTTTTTTAATAATATAGCTGCGAAAAGAGAATTGAGAGATCAGCCTAATTTAGAGGGTATCTTTTTAACGAAAGAAGGGTTTGTATCTGAAGCGATTACATCTAATATCTTTTGGATAAAGAATGATATTTTATATACCCCGGAGTTAAGTACTGGTATTTTACCAGGAATTACGAGACAATTTGTAATATTATTAGCGAAACAGATGGGGTTATTGGTAAAGGAAGGGAGCTTTCAATTAGAAGAATTAGTAGAAGCGGATGAAATATTTATAACAAATTCCATTCAAGAACTTGTATTAATTACTAATATAGATCATTATTCTTTTAGCAATCGATCAAAGCCAACTGTCACAAAAAAGTTGTATGAGAAATATAAAGATTATCGTGAGAAGTTATGGACAAGTGAAATACTGATAAGATAGGAGCGCTACAATGTTTAATCAAAAGACAACTATATCCTGTGGCCCTTATGAATTAGATTTTGGGAAAAAAACACTTATTATGGGCATATTGAATGTCACACCTGACTCTTTTTCTGATGGTGGACGTTTTAATGAAATAGATGCAGCTGTAGAGCAGGCTAAAAAGTTAGTAGCTGATGGTGCAGACATTATTGATATTGGAGGAGAATCTACTCGCCCAGGAGCTGAAATGGTAACTGAAGTGGAAGAGCTTGAGCGTGTGATACCTGTAATTCAAGCTATTGCTAAAGAGGTAGCAGTTCCAATATCTATTGATACGTATAAAGCAGAGGTTGCAAAACAAGCTATTTTGGCAGGAGCGCATATAATTAATGACGTTTGGGGCGGTAAAGCGGATAGTCGGATGTCTCAGGTAGCAGCAGAGTTAGATGTGCCATTTATCATTATGCATAATCGTTCAGATGTGAATTATAAGAATTTTATAAGAGATTCTTTTTATGATATATACGAAAGTCTTCATATGGCTAAAAAAGCTGGTGTGAAAGACCATAATATTATCGTTGATCCTGGCATTGGATTTGCAAAGGATTTGAAGCAAAATATCGAGATGATGAGAAGTTTAGATCAACTTGTTGGTCTAGGATATCCAGTATTGCTTGGTACTTCTCGTAAGTCAATGATTGGAGCTGTATTGGATTTACCAGCTAATGATCGCCTTGAGGGTACTGGGGCAACTGTTTGTTATGGTATCCAAAAAGGGTGTCAAATTATCAGAGTTCATGATGTGAAAGAAATGGCTCGTATGGCGAAGATGATGGATGCCTTAGTTGGTAAGGGGGAGCACGATGGATAAAATTTATGTAAATGAAATGGAGTTCTATGGCTACCATGGAGTTTTTTCTGAAGAAACAAAACTTGGACAACGATTTAAAGTAGACTTAATGGTTGAATTAGATTTGTCTGAAGCTGGGAATACAGATGATTTAACTCGATCAGTAAACTACGGTGATTTATACAATGCTTGTAGAGAAATTGTAGAGGGAGAGCCGTATAAGCTTGTTGAAGCGGTAGCCGAAAAGATAGCGTCTTCTATTTTGGAGATGTTTCCACTTGTTCAAATATGTACAGTAAAAGTGATTAAACCAGATCCTCCAATTCCAGGTCATTATAAATCTGTCGCAGTCGAAATAAAAAGGAGCCGTAAATCGTGAGTCATATTGCTTATTTATCACTTGGTTCCAATCTAGATAATCGCTTGAATTTTTTACGTGATGCTGTATTGCTTTTAGAAGAAGATGAGCAAATTAAGGTAGAAGACGTATCTTCTATTTATGAAACAGATCCAGTTGGTTATACGGACCAAGGTAATTTTTTGAATATCGTAGTAAAATTAAAAACGACATATCTAGCGGAGCAATTACTATCGAAGTGTATGTATATTGAACAAGAACTTGGGAGAAAAAGGATAATAAGATGGGGGGCCGAGAACCATAGACCTTGACATTTTGTTATATAATCAAGAAAATATTGAATCAGATAACCTTTCTGTTCCTCATCCTCGGATGCAAGAACGTGCTTTTGTCATCATTCCGCTTTTGGAAATAGAACCTAACATCGAGCTTCCGAATATGGAACAATCGTTACATGTAGTTTTGGAGCGTATACCGGATAAAGAAGGAGTTCGATTATGGAAGCGGAAAAATGGGGAAGACGTATTCGGGCATTTAGAAAATTAAAAGGATATACACAGGATGGATTAGCAAGAGAATTGTTAGTCTCTGTTTCATATCTAGGTGAAATAGAACGTGGCAATAGAATGCCGGAAGAGCAATTCTTGATGGAGATAGCAGCGGCATTAGAAATTTCGATTGATGAATTGCAGCCTCCTGAAGAATAAAAGGGATCAGCAGCTTGTTAGTGAGAAACTTATTCAAAGAAGTATCAACAAAGGAGGGTGTAGTATTGTTTAAAATAGGCGATATCGAAATGAAAAATCGTGTTGTTCTGGCTCCGATGGCAGGAGTTTGTAATTCTGCGTTTCGTTTAACGGTTAAGGAATTCGGAGCAGGGCTTGTTTGTGCAGAAATGGTAAGTGATAAAGGGATTGTTTATAAGAATGAGAAAACAATGGATATGCTTTATATAGATGAAAGAGAAAAGCCTTTAAGCTTGCAAATTTTTGGCG
This sequence comes from Bacillus sp. AP8, assembly GCF_000321185.1. NCBI lineage: Bacteria > Bacillati > Bacillota > Bacilli > Caryophanales > Bacillaceae > Bacillus > Bacillus sp. AP8. Next base: position 3,947 of record NZ_CAPG01000094.1, on the reverse strand, counting down.
GTGAAAAGTCATCTCTTGTGGAAGCTGCTCAATTTGTAGATAAGAATTCTAATGCTGATATTATTGATATAAATATGGGGTGCCCAGTACCAAAAGTAACAAAGGTTGATGCAGGAGCAAAGTGGCTTCTTGATCCGGATAAAATTTATGACATGGTAGCGGCTGTAGTAGATGCTGTAGATAAGCCAGTAACAGTTAAAATGAGAATGGGATGGGATCCAGAGCATATTTATGCCGTACAAAATGCTCAAGCGGTTGAACGAGCTGGAGGGAAAGCTGTATCTTTACATGGCCGAACGCGTGTTCAAATGTATGAAGGAACTTCAAATTGGGATATTATTCGCGAGGTAAAACAATCAGTTAATATTCCTATCATTGGTAATGGTGATGTGCAAACACCTCAAGATGCAAAAAGAATGTTAGAAGAAACTGGCTGCGACGGTGTAATGATCGGAAGAGCGGCATTAGGTAATCCGTGGATGATCTACCGTACAGTAAAGTATCTTGAAACAGGTGAGTTAGTAGAAGAACCTACAGCAAAAGAAAAAATTGCTGGGTGTATTCTTCACTTAGATCGTCTTATTAATTTAAAAAATGAGTATATCGCAGTTAGAGAAATGAGAAAGCATGCAGCTTGGTATTTAAAGGGTGTCCGTGGGAATGCTCAAGCGCGTAATGCGATTAATGAATGTAATACACGAGAAGATATGGTGCAAGTATTGAATAGCTTAGTAGAAGAAGTAGAGAGAAAAGAAGCGGAAACAGCACTTATTCAAACTATATAATAGTTTGATTGGCTAAGCGTAATTTAAAAAACTGCCAATTATTCGGCAGTTTTTTAAATTATTTTTGAAAAGAAACGCACCTTTCAATTAAAAAAGGTGTTTTCTGTATCTTCTTTGTGTACAATGGATAAAGACATTGTAGTCCGAATTTCGGACTTGCTATATATAAGAAAAGAGAAATTGGAGTGAACAGTCATGAGTCATGAAGAATTAAATGACCAATTGCAGGTTAGACGTGATAAAATGCAATCTATGCTTGATGCAGGAAAAGATCCGTTTGGTAAGCGATTTGAGAGAACGCACTTATCACAAGATATCTTTGATACATATAAAGATTTCTCTAAAGAAGATTTAGAAGAAAAAGGTATCGAAGTGACAATTGCTGGTCGTATTATGACGAAGCGTGGTAAAGGTAAAGCTGGATTTGCTCATATTCAAGATTTAAATGGACAAATTCAAATTTACGTACGTAAGGATGCAGTTGGTGATGATGCATATGAAGATTTTAAACATGCGGATCTTGGTGATATTGTCGGAATCAAAGGAACAGTTATTAAAACGAATGTAGGTGAGCTTTCTGTAAAAGCGAATGAATTTACATTTTTAACTAAATCTTTACGTCCATTACCAGATAAATTCCATGGCTTAAAAGACGTAGAAGAACGTTATCGTAAACGATATGTTGATTTAATAACAAATGAAGAAAGTAAAAAGACATTTATTGCAAGAAGCAAAATTATTCAATCTATGCGTCGTTATTTAGATGATCACGGTTATCTAGAAGTAGAAACTCCAATGATGCACAGTATTGCAGGTGGAGCATCTGCTCGCCCGTTTGTTACGCATCATAACGCTTTGGATATGACTTTGTATATGCGTATAGCTATTGAGTTACATCTAAAACGCTTAATCGTTGGTGGTTTAGAGAAAGTTTATGAAATTGGTCGTGTATTCCGTAATGAAGGAACATCAACAAGACATAACCCAGAATTTACTATGATTGAGCTGTATGAAGCGTACGCAGATTATAATGATATTATGAATCTTACTGAAAGCTTAATTGCTCATATTACAAAAGAAGTATGTGGAACAACAGTAATTAAGTATGGTGATTATGAAGTGGATTTAACGCCTCAATGGAAAAGAATCCATATGGTTGATGCTATTAAAGAAAAAACGGGAGTAGACTTCTGGAAGCACATGACGAAGGAAGAAGCTCAAGCCGTTGCTAAGGAACATGGAATTGAAATTACTCCACATATGGAGTTTGGCCATATTGTTAATGAGTTCTTTGAACAAACTGTTGAAGAAACTCTTATTCAGCCAACATTTATTTATGGTCACCCAGTGGAAATCTCTCCTTTAGCTAAGAAAAATAAAGAGGACTCTCGTTTCACAGACCGTTTTGAATTATTTATTGTTGGTCGCGAACATGCGAATGCATTCACAGAATTGAATGATCCAATCGACCAACGTCAACGATTTGAAGCACAGTTAAAAGAAAAAGAACAAGGTAATGATGAAGCGCATGAAATGGATGATGATTTCATTGAGGCATTAGAGTATGGTTTACCACCAACCGGCGGACTTGGAATTGGTGTGGATCGCTTAGTTATGCTTTTAACTAATTCTCCGTCTATAAGAGATGTTTTATTGTTCCCTTATATGCGCCAAAAATAATAAATGATCCGGAAAAGGATAAGGGTAATTCAAAAAATCTATTATTTGTGATTTTTTGAAGGTACTCTTATCCTTTTTTTATGTGGTAAAAAATAAGAGCCTATAGTTATTCAATCGAAATCGATAAGAACGGGACCAGATAAAAAACTTTATATGAACGGATATTTATCAGGAGGACTAGCTAGCTATTCTCCGCAGGATAATAGGTTAATAAATTTTGGAGGCTTTGGTCAGACTGAAAATATGGTGTCGACAGACCAGTTTTTATATTTAGTAGTCTATACAAAATCTGTTATTTATAAATATGATCCAAATCGTCCTTTTGAATTTGATCGAAGTAACGTAAATGAAGCTAAAAATCCTAAAAAGCTGTTTTCGCTTGATGAATATGGTCAAGACAGACCTTTTGGAATGGAACAAGGTAACGGTAAAATATATATAGGAACGGTTCCTTCGTATGGGAAATTAGGAGGAGCTTTAACGATCTATGATGAGAAAACAGACAAATATGAGGTTTATCGAAATATAGTAAACAATCAAAGTGTAGTCAGTCTCCGGTATCATGATGGATTAGTATATGGTAGTACAAGTGTATTTGGAGGTCTCGGGATTAAACCTACTGAGGAAGAAGCGAAAGTATTTATTTTTGATCCAGTTAGAAAAGAAAAAATATATGAAGGAGTTCCACTTCCGGGTGAAAAAGCTATTAGTACTTTGGAATATGGTGACAAAGGAAATCTATGGGGTATGAGCCCAGGTAAAATTTTTAAGTTTGATATAGAAAAGAAAAAGGTTATTCATAGTCAAGAATTGTTTCCGTTTAATTGGAAGGATATTTCTAATTATTGGAGAGGTGCAGATTTGCTGTATGTTAAAGATGGATTGTTTTATGGAGTAACACAAGGAAACTTATTTTCGTATGATTCCAAATCTGAAAAGATGAAAATTCTTGGTACAGGTGTTTCATTAATAGAAGCTGACGATAAAGGACATATTTTTGTTACTAAAGGAACAAAGTTGTATCAACTAATATATTAATACTAGCAAATAACTTCGTTTTGAATTAGTACTTAGTAAATAAAACTCCCTACTTTTGTGAGATAAGTGGGGAGTTTTGGTTTAATATAATACAAAATCTAGCGTGATTTTTGTTGAAGAATTAGCTTTAAATCGTTTAAATATTTAAACTTTATTATTCTGATAAAATTTATTAAAAAAGCTATTGCGCTAGTCTAAAGATGGTGATATATTTATTACTGTTGTTAAGAAAGAAACAACTTACTAAAAAACGCTCGAAAAAACAATGTGAAAAAAGTTGTTGACTTCGAAAGTGTTAAGTGTTATATTAATAAAGTCGCTTCTGAAAGAAGTGAAAATTATATTAAAAAGTTGTTGACACAAAACAACTTAAGTGATATAATAAGAAAGCTGCTTCAAGCAGTACAAATGTTCTTTGAAAACTAAACAAGACAACACGTCAAT
>NZ_CAPG01000095.1:0-9167 GCF_000321185.1 Bacillus sp. AP8 | reverse complement strand
CCGTTATCTAGTTTTGAAGGAATGAAATTCCTTATAATGAATTAGCAGCGAGCTATTCAAGGAAGTGACCGAGCGAACACCGGAGCTTATTTAGATAAGTGAGGATGTGAGTGAGGAAAACTGACGATGAAGAGCGAAGTTGATTATTCATTAGAATTTGTCTGGTAATGATGGCGAAGAGGTCACACCCGTTCCCATTCCGAACACGGAAGTTAAGCTCTTCAGCGCCGATGGTAGTTGGGGGTCTCCCCCTGTGAGAGTAGGACGTTGCCAGGCAAAGCAAAAGACCAGCTGAGATGTTGGTCTTTTTTTGTATGTAAAAGAAAAATCCGAAGGATTAAACAATAAAGAGGTCAGCCAAATAGTAAACCGACGAAGGAGAAGCAAGAAGGTCGAGGACATGAAGGAGTGACGCCCGGAATGTACAATGTACATGAGGACGGAACGAGTGAAATGGACGAAGAGATTCGCTGCTTATCGTTCGTCGACATTCGAACACGGAAGTTAAGCTCTAGCGCCGATGGTAGTTGGGGGTCTCCCCCTGTGAGAGTAGGACGTTGCCAGGCAAAGCAAAAGACCAACTGAGATGTTGGTCTTTTTTGTTAGGAAAATTATTGCCTATAAGACTATGTGTTGAGCAAGTAATTCGCCTTTTGCATAATTATTATTAAAAAGTATGGAAACATACACGAATGCCTAACGTATAACATAGAATAAAATAAGATGAATCTACAATAAATTATTTATTCTAAAATTTGTATACAAAAAGGGATTATGGGAAGAATAAGGGCATGGAGGTGGAGAAATGGATTCAAAATCTACAAAGCCAGAAAAACACATATGTATTATATGTGAACAATTAAAATTTGAGGGGATACATCTATATACTTCATTTGTATGTAGAGATTGTGAAAAAGAAATCATACAGACTGATACGTCAGATTCAAAATATAAATATTACTTACAACAACTGAGGAAAATATCTAAACCCCAAATATATAACTAATACCCATCTCTCCAAAAATCGTTCCGTTGTTAAATCTATATGAATGGTCCATTTAAAAGTGAAAGTCCTTCCATACAACAGTGAAAGGACTTTTATTAAGGTTGGTTAGAGAAAGGTGCGAGGACTCTTGATCCAATAGGTGGGATAGTGCCTGCCGAGGAGACTCATCACTTGCTCCGAGGAAAGTGAGCATCCTGAAGTAGAATTCAAAACCTATACCCACTAACAGTTTATAGGTGACTAAATTTGAGAACATAGACTTTATTAATGAGAATGAAATATATTAATTTAGTAGATTAGTTTTTCATATGATTAATGGTTATTGTTTCAACAAATATATCGGGATACTATATTATTTGTTAAACTGTAATTATGTAAAAGTAAAAGGATGACATATATGACTAATATACATGAAAATACACCTTTATATGATGTGTTACTTTCATTTTCAAAAAATAGATCCGTTTCATTTCATGTGCCAGGACATAAGAATGGCATTATTTTTCATGAGAAAGGAAAGAGTGTCTTTAATGAAATTCTAAAAATAGATGCAACGGAAATAGAAGGATTGGATGATTTGCATGCTCCGGAAGGTCCTATTTTAGAAGCTCAAAAGTTACTTTCAAATTTATATAATACGAGAAAAAGCTATTTTCTTATCAATGGCTCTACTTGTGGGAATTTAGCTATGATCATGGCTACTTGTAGGGAAGGCGATGAGGTATTAGTTCAAAGAAACTGTCATAAGTCGATTCTTCACGGAATCATGCTAGCGAAGGCTAAACCAATTTTTATACAGCCTCATATCAATCAAGATTGGGGAACGGCTGAAGGTATTACGGTTCCATCTTTAGAACAAACAATATTGGCTTACCCGAGAGCTAAAAGTCTTATTCTTACATATCCCAATTATTATGGCGTTGGTGAAAATATAAAAGAGCTTATTGAAACCGCACATATGAACGGGTTAACTGTTTTAGTAGATGAGGCACATGGCGCACATTTTATAGCTGGCGAGCCATTTTTAAAAAGTAGCCTTGTTTATGGTGCTGACTATGTTGTACAGTCTGCGCACAAAACTTTACCTGCTATGACGATGGGATCTTATTTACATGTAAATAAACATGTCACTCATTATGATAGATTAGAACAATATTTGAAAATATTCCAATCTAGTAGTCCTTCTTATCCTATTATGGCATCATTAGATTTAGCACGTTCCTATTTAGGTACTCTAACGGAAGCTGATTTAACTTATACAAAAACAATAATTACTGATTTCAAAAATGAAGTTCAAAAAATATCTGGAATAAAGATTTTACAGCATCAGGCGGAATCTTATGATATGTTAAGAATTACGATTCAAACTGATGGCACCTTTTCAGGCTATCAATTACAAGCAGAGTTACAAAAACATCAAATATTTTGTGAGTTAGCTGACCCTCGAAATATCTTATTCATTTTGCCTATTTTGAAAAATGGAGAAGTATTTCAATATAAACAGATAGTACAGTCTTTACAAGAGTCTATCGAATGTTTAAAAAAGAGAAATCAACCGTATAATGAACCGATACATGTAGGGTTCGAGGATGAAGTATTTACGGAATTAAAAATATCTTTTGCCGAGATGAATGATAGGAAAAAAGAATATGTGAACTTTAATGAAGCAGAAAATTATATTGCTGCTGAAACGATTACACCATATCCTCCTGGAATTCCTTATATATTAAACGGTGAAGAAATAACAAAAACTAAAATAGAATATTTGCAAAAAATAGTAGCTTTAGGAGCAAAGTTTCATGGTGGTAGCCATATAAAAAACAGAAAAATTCTAGTATATGTGTAAAGTCATTCATGAATGTATATATTGTATAATTATATGTAGCTTTTATTCTGTTTAAATGGAATAGGAAAGAAGACGTTAAAAGATTTAAAAAAGCAATCAACAGTAATAAGAACTTGACATGATTCAGCTAATAATCGATAGAGAATGACCAAATACCATATCGATTAAAGCTTTACTATATTTATTGGAGGTCAACTCATGAGACGCGGCACTTTTATAACAGTTGAAGGACCAGATGGAGCTGGTAAATCAACTATTTTGAGTATGCTGTATGAACGTTTACAGCAAGAGGGATATCAAGTTTTACATACAAGAGAACCAGGTGGCATTACCATATCAGAGCAAATTCGTGAAGTCGTATTAAAAAAAGAAAATACAACGATGGATGAAAGAACAGAAGCATTATTATATGCAGCTGCTAGAAGACAACATCTAGTAGAAAAGGTTCTACCTGCTTTAGATGAAGGATATATTGTATTATGTGATCGTTTTATCGATAGTTCTCTAGCTTATCAAGGATATGCAAGAGGCATAGGAATAGATGAAGTTTATCAAATTAATCATTTCGCTATTGGAAATCAAATGCCTGATTTGACTCTTTATTATGATATAAAACCAGAAGAGGGATTAAGACGCATTCAATCAAATAGCAATCGGGAAGTTAACCGACTAGATATTGAAAAGCTCTCATTTCATCAGAAAGTTCGAGAAGGTTATTTATTGTTAGTGGACCGCTTCTCTGATCGTATTCAAACGGTAGATGCTTCACAGGCCATCGACAAAGTATTTGAAGACTCTCTTGTGTTAATAAAAAATTTTTTAGATAAAGCGAGTATATAAATGAAATATTCAGTATAATTATGGTATAACAAGAAAAATACTTTAAAGCTTGATATAATAGGAACAGAAATAACCGGAAAAGAATGGATAAAACCAGGAGGTGCTTTTGTTGAAAATGATTATTGCCGTTATCCAGGATAAGGATAGCAACCGTTTATCTTCGGCTTTAGTAGAGCATAATTTTAGGGCAACAAAGCTAGCAACTACAGGTGGTTTTTTAAAATCTGGTAATACAACATTCATGATAGGAACTGAAGAAATACGAGTTAATAAAGCTTTGCAAGTAATAAAGGAAAATTGTCAATCACGTGGACAACTTGTAGCACCTGTTTCTCCTATGGGAGGTAATGCAGACTCCTATATGCCATATCCAGTTGAGGTACAAGTTGGAGGAGCAACTGTTTTCGTTCTTCCTGTCGAAGAATTTCATCAATTTTAATTAAATGAGGCCTATTTATGAAAATAAATCAAGAAATTCCTATTAAGCTTGAAAAAATTGTAAAGGAACCAAAGAGTTCAAATACAGTTAATTCCCGTTTTTCAGGAATGGTGGAAAAGCATAATCAAAAAATGCAATTTGATGCACTTAATAAATTATTAGTAGATGTTGAAGGCGCAGGAGATCGACTAATTCGTTCAAGAACGTTTAAAGATTTAGCTAAATATAAGACTTTAGTAAAAAAGTTTGTTAAAGAAGCTGTTGATTTCGGTATGGAGCTTAAGCAATCTCAAAGCTGGAATCAATATGGTCAAAGTAGACAATTAAAAACTGTTCAAACGATAGACGAGAAGCTTGTACAATTAACAGAAAGTGTTATGAACCAAGAAAAAGACTCGTTGGAGATATTGGGACAAGTGGGAGAAATTAAAGGTTTACTTATTAATTTATATACTTAAGGTAGTGAAAGAAAGTTATGATTCATACTTGGAATGAGCTAAAAGATATACAACCTCAAGTTTATCAAATGCTTCAAAATAGTATTCGAAAAAATCGTGTAGCTCATGCCTATGTATTTGAAGGTGAGAATGCTACAGGAAAAAAAGAAACGAGTCTTTTGTTTGCAAAAAGCATATATTGTGATGCTGCAGATGATCAAGATAAACCGTGTAATCAATGCGCGAATTGTCGCCGAATTTCAAATGGAAATCACCCAGATGTGCATTTAATAGAGCCGGATGGTTTATCTATTAAAAAAGAACAAATTAAATTACTACAAGAGGAGTTTTCTAAAAAAGGTGTAGAATCTGATCGTAAATTGTATATTATTGATTCAGCAGAAAAGATTACTGTACAAGCGGCAAATAGCTTGCTAAAGTTTTTAGAAGAACCATCCTCAGATACGACTGCCATTCTTATTACAGAGCAGTCACAGCGAATATTACCTACAATATTATCAAGATGTCAACTTATTAAGTTTCAGCCGGTATCTTCCCAAATTTTAATGAAAAAATTAGAAGAAGAGGGTATAGATCGGCAAACAGCTCTTCTTGTTTCTCAGTTAACTAATAATTTTGATGAAGGTTTACAAATAAGTTTAGATGATTGGTTTGCACAAGCTCAAAGAATAGTGTTAAAATTGTATGAAGTACTAAGCCAAGACTCCATGAAAGCATTGTTATATCTCCAAGACGAATGGTTTACACATTTCAAGGATAAAGAGCAAGTAAATCGCGGATTAGATTTTTTACTTCTTATCTATAAGGATTTATTATATATTCAGTTGGACAAGTATGAAAATCTTATTTTTGTAAATAAGAAATCTACTTTAGAAAAATATGCCCTTCAATATCCACAAAGAAAAATTGCATTTATATTAGAAGCAATTCTTGAGGCGAAGAGAAGGCTCATGTCCAATACAAATCCACAGCTAGTTATGGAACAGCTAGTGTTGAATTTGCAGGAGGGATCATCCTTTGTATGATGTAGTAGGAGTCCGTTTTAAAAAAGCGGGTAAAATATACTACTTCGATCCAGGAGATTTCGAAATTCCAAAGGATGAGTTTGTCATCGTAGAGACAGCACGCGGAATTGAATTTGGAAGAGTAGTAATTGCTAGGAAACAAGTAGAAGAACATGATGTTGTATTGCCATTGAAGAAAGTTTTAAGAATAGCTGATTCAAAGGATCGACTGATTGTAGAAGAAAATAAGAGTGCAGCAAAAGAGGCATATGAAGTTTGTAATCAAAAGGTTGAAGAACATGAATTAGATATGAAACTAATTGATGTCGAATATACTTTTGATCGAAATAAAGTTATTTTTTATTTTACAGCAGATGGTCGTGTAGATTTTAGGGAATTAGTAAAAGATTTAGCTGCTATCTTTAGAACACGTATTGAATTACGACAAATAGGTGTTCGTGACGAAGCAAAAATGTTAGGTGGTATAGGTCCTTGCGGTAGAATGCTTTGTTGTTCTACTTATTTAGGAGATTTTGAGCCAGTATCTATCAAGATGGCAAAAGATCAAAATTTATCACTGAATCCTACTAAAATTTCAGGACTTTGTGGTAGATTAATGTGTTGTTTAAAATATGAAAATGACGAGTATGAAACTGCAAAAGAACAGCTTCCTGATCTTGGAGAGATGGTTACTACTCCGAATGGAACAGGCAAGGTAGTGGGGCTAAATATTCTAGAAAGAGTACTTCAAGTGGAACTTGTCGAACAAGGTCGTGTGTTGGAGTTCACTTTGGAAGAAATTCTAAATGAGGGAGCCATTTCTATTCAAGCCACAGATTATTAAGGTGGTGAGCATACATGGATAAGAAAGAAATTTTTGATTCTGTCAGTAGCATGGAAGTACAAATTGGACAATTATATAAGCAACTAGGAGAGTTAAAGTACCATGTTGCTGAGATATTAGAGGAGAATAACTTATTAGCAATTGAAAATGAACATTTACGAAGACGTTTGGATCAATTTGTTGATAAAAAGAAACAAAATCCCTCTTCTAAAGAGAAAAAAGCAAGACAAGAAAATAAAGAGGACAAAGGAATAGATATTGGAGAAGGTTATGATAATCTTGCTCGATTATATCAGGAAGGATTTCACATTTGTAACTTGCATTTTGGAAGTCCTAGAAAAGAAGGCGATTGCCTATTTTGTCTCTCTTTCTTAAATAAAAAATAGCAAGCCTTCCTTTTAAACGGAAGGTTTTTTTGTAAGTAAGAAAAGGATCATAAGTCGTTATCGGGAACGAAAATGCAATTGTCTATAAGTCTCTGTCTTAGAAGCTTTTAAAAAAGAAGGCAATTGTTGTTTATATAGACGATAACGAAAAGAAGCGGTTATGTCCCTTTTAAAAGCAAATGAATGATTTAAAATGAGGTGCGCATTTAAGAATGTTAATAGGTGATGAAAGGCTAGATTATTTACTAGCAGAAGATTTACGCATTATACAAAGTCCTTCGGTATTTTCATTTTCTTTAGATGCCGTTTTACTTGCACGGTTTGTATCGGTTCCAATTTCTAAAGGACAAATTGTTGATTTATGTTCTGGTAATGGAGTTATTCCATTACTGCTAAGTCCGAGAACTAGAGCAAATATTACCGGTGTTGAAATTCAACAAAGACTATACGATATGGCTATTCGTAGTGTTAATTACAATAAGTTAAATGATCAAATAAAGATGGTACATGGTGATTTAAAGGAAATCGTTCAAGAAATTGGTCATTCTAAATATGATGTCGTTACGTGTAACCCACCTTATTTTCCTACGCCAAAAACAGACGAGCATAATAAAAATGAACACTATGCTATAGCGCGTCATGAAATAATGTGTACCTTAGAGGATGTAATTAAAGTAAGTAGTCAGTTATTAAAGCAAGGTGGGAAAGCAGCTTTTGTTCATCGACCAGGAAGATTAATGGATATTTTACTATTAATGAGGCAATATCGATTAGAACCAAAACGATTACAGTTTATCTATCCAATGGCAGGAAAAGAAGCAAACACCATATTAATAGAAGGAATTAAAGATGGAAAACCAGATTTAAAGACATTGCCTCCTTTTATTGTATACGACCAAAATAATGAATATACTCAAGAAGCAAGAAAGATGCTGTATGGGGAATAAACATTATATGTATGTACTCGAATGTAAGGATGGTACGTACTATACAGGATATACGAATCGATTAGAACAAAGAATAAATATGCATAATGAAGGTAAAGGTGCGAAATATACCAGAGGCCGTACCCCTGTTCGTTTGATTTATAAAGAATGCTATGAAACAAAACAGGAAGCAATGAAAGCTGAATATTATTTTAAGCAACTTACTAGAAAACAAAAAGAGTATAAGATAAAAAACGTATAATTGATATGAATAGAAGAACTATTACTCGTTAGATGATTGTAAAGGAGCAGAACAGACTATGTGGCAACAGCATAGCTTTGCAAAAGAAGGAGAAGAGCCAATACTTTATTTGGTGCCAACTCCGATTGGAAACTTAGAAGATATGAGTTTTAGAGCGATAAGAATTTTAAAGGAAGCAGATGTAATCGCAGCAGAGGATACTCGTAATACAAAAAAGCTTTGTAATTACTTTGAAATCGAAACGCCTATAATAAGTTATCATGAACATAATAAACAGTTTAGCGGAAAACAGGTGATTGATCGATTAAAAAATGGACAAACTGTAGCGTTAGTTAGTGATGCTGGAATGCCAACGATCTCAGATCCGGGGTATGAGTTAGTGCAGCAAGCACTTCAGGAACGTCTTTCCGTTGTTCCTCTACCGGGTGCCAATGCTGCTTTAACTGCCTTAATTGCATCTGGTATCACTCCACAACCTTTTTATTTTTATGGGTTTCTAGATAGAAGTTCAAAGAATAAGAAAAAAGAGTTAGAGAAATTAAAGTCTATTTCATCAACTTTCATTTTATATGAATCACCTCATCGATTAAAAGAGACGATTCAATTCATGCTTCAGATATTAGGAAACCGTCAAATTGTCTTGTGTAGAGAATTAACTAAAAAATTCGAGGAATTTATACGTGGTGATCTTGAAAGTGTGATCCAATGGATAAAAGACAATGAAATACGTGGCGAATTTTGTTTAATTGTTGAGGGTGGTTCAGAGCTAGAAGAAAATATATCAGAACAATGGTGGGAAAATCTCTCAATAATCGAACACGTTGATTATTATATAGAAGAGAAAAATATCACCAGTAAAGAAGCGATTAAACAAGTTGCGAAGGATCGTAATGTACAGAAAAGGGATATTTATCAAGCATATCATATTGAATGAACCTAATATTCAAAGCTAGAGAGAGATCTATTTTCAAAATATAGTGTCTTTATTATAAGTTACGATCGATTGTTAAGAAGAAAAAATGGCTGTAAATCTGTCAGACTCTTGTGGGAGGAGCAAGAAAGACGCAACTTCCAGCTCCACAGTGCAGAACGAATAGATTAAAGTTATTGTCACGGATTGAAATTCGATACAGCCAATAAAAAAAAGCTTCCACTT
>NZ_CAPG01000096.1:0-13296 GCF_000321185.1 Bacillus sp. AP8 | reverse complement strand
AAAGCAAAAGACCAACATCTTAGTTGGTCTTTTTTTGTATGTAAAAGAAAAATCCGAAGGATTAAACAACAAAAAGGTCAGCCAAATAGTAAACCGACGAAGGAGAAGCAAGAAGGTCGAGGACGTGAAGGAGTGTGCCCGGAATGTATAATGCACATGAGGACGGAACGAGTGAAATAGATGAAGAGATTTGTAGCTTATCATTTGTCAGCCTTTAAACATGGAAGATAACATTTTGCGATGGGTACAATTTCATTGAGAGTAACATGTTGTTAGGGAAAGTAAGAGACCAACGAAGGTGTTGGTCCCTCTTTTATGAGTGTATAAATTAACTTATTGAATAATTTCGTTCTTCTAATAACCATTTAGAAATTAAAAATGGACATTTACTTTGAGTAGTATTTAAGAAAGCTTGGATTAGAGGATAATCTTCATTAGGTGTATTCTTTGTTAAATCAAGCCACCATTCCGTTTCATATCTCGCTACCATACTTAAATTGTATAAAAGTAAATAATGAATCATCATTTCTCTTAATTGAGGATAATAGTTATCTTTGTTTCTTGGAAAATAAAAATGATGATCCTGTATATTATACATAAATGGATAGTGATAATTATAAGTGAAGGGCATCTCTAATTGGAAAATGAGATGATGCTTCTTTTCTTGTATATTTATAGAAAGAGAACATGCCTTCTTCAGATATAAGCTAAAACGCTCTGGAGTGAAATGAAATGAATCAAGAATTTGATTAGTACATGCATAGGTTAAATCATCTATTTTTGTTAACTTAAAACTATTGTTTAAGTTAAAATAGTTTCGTTCGTCTATTAGTTCCGGAATTTGACTGAGTAAACTTTCCATTGTTAGTTTTTCTCCATCCAGATGTTTCACGTGAAACACCTTCTCTCCAAAATATGTAAATAATCCGTTTTTTTGTATTTTAATTTCATCCTTCATAAAACGATAATGCTGTTTCTTCTTTTTTCTTGTTGTTACGCCATGTGCTAGCAGTGTAGTTGTACTTGGATAAAATGGATCTATAGTAAGCAGACAGGCTTTTAATAAATTTGTGTAACCATAAAATTGTAAAATAGGACGTAATGTTAAAGGACTATTATTTGCTTGAGTATAAAATGTATGAGCATACTGTAAATAATAAATAAAGGTATTACAATTTTGGAAGCTATATTTTTTACTTTCTTCAATTGATAGGTGTTGATAGCACTTTTGTAAGTATTTCTGTGTTGTAGAAGCCGAGCTAAAGAGCAAAAAAGTTCGCCATATTTGATCTGAAAAGTTCATATTATCCCCCTTTTATTTTTCTGAAAAATCAAACTTTTACCTTCTTTCTTGACAGTATTATAACCAATTGATAACCTACTAATAATATTTTCAATCGGGAGGGTATTCATATGTGGGAAAATAAGTTTGTAAAAGAAGGATTAACTTTTGATGATGTCTTGTTAATTCCAGGAAAGTCAGAAGTGTTACCCAAGGATGTAAATATCTCTGTAAATCTTACAGAGACATTAAAATTAAACATCCCAATAGTAAGTGCAGGTATGGATACTGTAACAGAAGCTGAAATGGCAATAGCAATGGCTCGCCAAGGTGGCTTAGGAATCATCCATAAAAATATGTCGATTGAACAACAAGCAGAACAAGTTGAAAAGGTAAAACGTTCAGAAAGTGGAGTTATTACTGACCCGTTCTTTTTAACACCTGAACATCAAGTTTTTGATGCAGAGCATTTAATGGGAAAATACCGTATCTCAGGCGTTCCGATTGTTAATAATGAAACAGACCAAAAGCTAGTTGGTATTATTACTAACCGAGATCTTCGTTTTATTAGTGATTATTCCATTGTTATTTCTGGTGTAATGACAAAGGAAGAGCTGGTTACTGCTCCTGTAGGAACAACTTTAGCTCAAGCGGAAAAATTACTTCAGCAATACAAAATTGAAAAGCTACCTTTAGTTGATCAAGATGGTGTATTAAAAGGGTTAATCACTATTAAAGATATTGAAAAAGTAATTGAATTCCCTAATTCAGCTAAAGATAGTCAAGGTAGACTTTTGGCTGGAGCTGCAGTAGGGGTTACAAAAGATACAATGAGACGTGTTGAAGCGCTTGTTAAAGCACATGTAGACGTGATTGTTATCGACACTGCACATGGCCACTCTGCTGGTGTTTTAAACGTAGTTAAACAGGTTCGTGATGCATATCCTAACTTAAATATCATTGCTGGTAATGTAGCAACTGCTGAAGGTACTAGAGCTCTTATTGAAGCTGGTGCAGATGTTGTAAAAGTCGGTATTGGACCAGGATCAATCTGTACAACTCGTGTTGTTGCAGGTGTTGGGGTACCTCAGATTACTGCTGTTTATGATTGTGCAACAGAAGCAAGAAAACTTGGAAAAGCTATTATTGCTGATGGAGGAATTAAATATTCTGGTGACGTTGTTAAGGCACTAGCATCTGGTGGACATGCCGTTATGTTAGGTAGCTTATTAGCAGGTGTTACAGAAAGCCCAGGAGAAACAGAAATCTACCAAGGTAGACGTTTTAAAGTATATCGAGGTATGGGATCTGTAGCAGCTATGGAAAAAGGTTCAAAAGACCGTTATTTCCAAGAAGATAATAAAAAGTTTGTACCAGAAGGTATTGAAGGAAGACTTCCATACAAAGGACCTTTAGCTGATACCTTGTATCAATTAATTGGTGGAGTTCGTGCTGGTATGGGTTACTGTGGTACTGCAAACTTACACGAATTAAGAGAAAATTCTAAATTTGTTCGGATGACAGGTGCAGGTTTAAGAGAAAGTCACCCACATGATGTACAAATTACAAAAGAAGCACCAAACTATTCAACAAACTAAACCTAATTTCTTGTTTATATAAATAGAAAAAATAGCCAGAGAACTTTATCTCTGTCTATTTTTTTGTTTTTTTTATGCTAAACTAGACAAGTCGTAGACCAAAAAATAAGTAAATAACATATATAAAATTAATTTTGGAGGTAAAGAAGTTGAACAAAATCAGCAAGATTTCTCTGGTTTTCATGTTACTCGTTTCACTCGTTTTATCACAATTTGCAGTTACATCTTCATCTGCACATGCAGAGTCAGATCAACTAGGTTTAGGAGCAGAAGCAGCTATGCTGTTAGATGCTAAAACAGGGAAAATTTTGTATGAAAAGAATGCGGACAAAGTACTTGGTGTTGCAAGTATGTCTAAAATGATGACAGAATACCTTGTGCTTGAAGCAATCAAAGAAAAGAAAATTTCATGGGACGATAAAGTAAAGATTAATGAGTATGTACATAATCTTTCAAAAGGTGCCGGTTTATCTAATATTGGTTTAACTCAAGGTGAAGATTATACAGTTAGAGAATTGTATGAAGCGATGGCTATCTTTTCTGGGAATGCAGCTACTGTTGCTTTAGCAGAAAAAGTATCAGGTAGTGAGAAGAATTTTGTCACATTAATGAATAAAAAGGCAAAAGAATTGGGAATGAAAGACTATACTTTCGTAAATTCAAGTGGTTTAAACAATAGTAACCTTCTTGGACAAATTCCTGCTGGTAGCTCTACTGATGAAAACACAATGTCGGCGCGTGATATTGCAATTTTGGCATTTCATTTGTTAAATGATTTCCCAGAGGTACTTGAAACATCAAGTCAACCAAAACTAAAATTTAAAGATGGAAAAGAATATCCTAACTTTAACTGGATGCTCCCTGGATTGATTTTTGCTTATGAAGGAGTAGACGGTTTAAAAACAGGTTCAACAGATTTCGCTGGCTATTGCTTCACAGCAACTGCTGAAAAAAATGGACAAAGATTTATCTCAGTTGTTATGAAATCTAGATCTAAAGAAGAACGTTTTACGGATACAAGAAAAATTTTAGATTATGCATTTAGTAACTTTAGTAAAGAACAAGTCCTTAAGAAAAAATATTCTCCGAAAAAAGATGGAACATTAGCTGTTGTTAAAGGTAAGGAAGATACAGTTAAGTTAACTACTAATAAACCGGTTGAATTAGTCATTCAGAAAGGTACTGCCAAAGACTATAAACCAGTTGTAGTAATCGACAAAAAGAAATTGAACAAAGATGGAGAACTAACAGCTCCAATTAAAAAAGGTGACAAGATTGGTTATGTTACTGTGAAAGCTCAAGGCGATCAATACGGCTTTTTAACTCCTGAAGGGGAAAAACTAGTTAAGGTTGATTTAGTAGCTAGTGAAGATGTAGAAAAAGCAAATTGGTTTGTATTATCGATGAGAGCAGTTGGCGGTTTCTTCGGTGATGTATGGGATAGTATCTCATCAACAGTAAAAGGTTGGTTCTAATATTACGTATTAAAATCCTTTCTGAATTAATTTCAGAAAGGATTTTTTGTCGATTTATGAAAGATTTAGAGAAAGAAAACACATTTTTTCGAAAAAGTACATAAATAAGTTGCATCTAGGAAAAAATTATAGTAAATTGTAAACACAATTAATATTTATAAAGCATTGATAGGAAATAGTAACATGTCTTTTCATCTCAAGAGAATCGATGGTTGGTGAGAATCGATGTTGAAAGCTTGTGAATCCGTCCTTGAGTAAAGTATGGAATACCTTGTAGGTTAGTAAATACTTTCGGTTATGAACCGTTATTTTTTTAAAGTGAAGAGCAAGTTTTATTTGCTTTTAACTAGGGTGGCAACGCGGGTAACTCTCGTCCCTTTTTTAGGGATGGGAGTTTTTTTATTGTTTTTTAGAATGAGTCATTATAACAAGGAGGAATAAACATGTTAGATTTAAAATTTTTACGTAGTAATTTTGAAGAAATAAAAAATAAACTACAACATCGTGGAGAAGATTTAACGGATTTAGGGAAATTCGAGGATTTAGATCGTAGAAGACGTGGACTAATCGCGGAAACAGAAACATTAAAAAGTCGTCGTAATGAGGTATCTCAACAGATTTCTATTATGAAACGTGAAAAACAGGATGCGGATCATGTTATTAAGGAAATGAGAGAAGTAGGAGATAAAATTAAAGTTCTAGATGATGAATTAAGAGAGGTAGAGGCTGAATTAGAAAAGCTATTATTGTCTATCCCTAATATTCCTCACGAAAGTGTTCCAGTTGGCGACAGTGAAGATGATAATGTTGTAGCAAGAACTTGGGGAGAAATTCCAAAGTTTACTTTTGAGCCAAAACCACATTGGGATTTAGCAACTGATTTGGGTATAGTGGATTTTGAACGAGCTGCTAAAGTTACAGGAAGCCGTTTTGTTTTCTATAAAGGATTAGGAGCAAGATTAGAACGAGCTTTAATAAGCTTCATGCTTGACTTACATGTTGAAGAGCATGGATATACTGAGGTATTACCTCCATATATGGTAAATCGTGCAAGTATGACAGGTACAGGACAATTACCAAAGTTTGAAGAGGATGCATTCTTAATCAATAGTGAAGATTATTTCTTAATTCCAACTGCAGAAGTTCCAGTAACAAATATGCATCGTGATGAAATTCTTAATGGAAATGATCTACCGATAAGCTACGCAGCTTATAGTGCTTGCTTCCGTTCTGAAGCTGGTTCAGCTGGCCGTGATACACGTGGATTAATAAGACAACATCAATTCAACAAAGTTGAATTAGTACGTTTTGTTAAACCAGAGGATTCTTATAATGAATTAGAAAAATTAACAAGTCATGCTGAAAAAGTACTTCAGTTATTAGGGCTGCCATATCAAGTATTAAGCATGTGTAGTGCTGATTTGGGATTCACTGCAGCTAAAAAGTATGACATCGAGGTTTGGTTACCAAGCTATGATGTGTACCGTGAAATTTCATCTTGTAGTAATTTTGAGGCATTCCAAGCTAGACGTGCAAATATTCGTTTCCGTCGTGAAATAAACGGTAAACCAGAACATGTGCATACGCTAAATGGGTCTGGACTTGCTATTGGCCGCACAGTAGCAGCAATACTAGAGAATTATCAGCAAGAAGATGGAAGCATCAAAATTCCAGAAGTACTTCGTCCTTATATGGGTGGCAAAGAATATATCACTAAAAAATAAGTAAGACAGGCTGTGTTAAAGGTAATATAAATTTACTTTTGACACAGCTTTTCATTTTAAGGTAGGTCATTCAAATAAGAAGTAGTTAGAAAAAAATCAACGTTTATATATGAATATAAAATGTTGTATATGCTAAAAATAATATAAATAAGTTTGTTAATTCAAATAATTTTTTTGTGCTTGACACTATATTAAGGGCTATGTTATCTTATTTATTGTTGATGAAAAGTTAAGTTTCATTTTTATACGGAGGTATACCCAAGTTCGGCTGAAGGGATCGGTCTTGAAAACCGACAGGGGCTTAACGGCTCGCGGGGGTTCGAATCCCTCTACCTCCTCCATAACTTATTTCAAAAACCATAGCGCATAAATATGGAGATTATAGAAAAACGATGCTATTTGCATCGTTTTTTTTATATTGTTCAGGAAATAACGGTGAGTATAGTAAAAAGGAGTGAAACAGTTATAATGTTTCACTCCTTTTTATTGGTAGTATTTTATTTTCGTAAACCTTGTGTTTGTTTTAAGAAATGTGAAATACGTTCTACAATAGGCTCAATATCGTTTTCATTTTGCATTAAATCGTAATCATTAATGTTTAATCGTAGAACTGGACAAGCATTAAATTGATTAATCCAATTTTCATAACGCTTATGCATTTCTTCCCAATAAGCAATTGGTGTTTGTTGTTCCATTGGACGGCCACGTTCTTTAATACGAGCTAGAATATCTTCTAAAGACCCTTCTAAATAAATTAATAAATCAGGGTGTGGGAAGTATGGGGTCATGACCATTGCCTCAAAAAGACTTGTATAGTTTTCGTAATCAACTTTGCTCATTGTCCCTTTTTCATAATGCATTTTAGCAAATATGCCAGTATCTTCATAAATAGAACGGTCTTGAATAAAACCGCCACCATATTCAAATATTCTCTTTTGTTCTTTGAATCGCTCTGCTAAAAAATAAATTTGTAGATGGAAACTCCAACGTGAAAAATCACCATAAAATTTATCTAAATAAGGGTTTAAATCTACTTTTTCAAATGATGTACGGAAGTTTAATGCTTCAGCTAAAGAATTAGTAATGGTTGATTTCCCAACTCCTACAGTTCCTGCAATTGTAATTACTGCATTTTTAGGTATATTGTGTTTCTCTCGAAGATTCATGTTTACTTTACTCCTTTTTGAAGATGGTCTTCAATTTGGCCGATAATTTGTTTTAAGTCATTCTCATTTTTCACAAAATCCATTTCATCACCATTAAATTGTAAGACAGTTATATCTGGATGTTTATTTATAAATTCTTTCATGAAGTTTTGATAATCTATTGTGAGCTGCTCTAAATAAAGAGGACTTATGTTTTTTTCGATTTCTCTACCTCTTTTTTGAATTCTAGTCATTAGAGTATCTAAACTTGCATTAATGTAAATGACCATATTAGGTATAGGCATGTCATTTGTTAAAATGTCGAATACACTTAGATATTTTTGGTATTGAGAAGATTTTAAACTTCTTTGAGCAAAGATTAAGTTTTTGAAAATATGATAATCCGCAACAACTGGTTTTTGTTGTTTAAGGAATTTAGTTTCAATATCTTCTAATTGCTTATAACGATTGCAAAGAAAAAACATTTCTGTTTGGAAACTCCACTCATCAATATTTTCGTAAAATTTCCCTAAAAAAGGATTTTCATCTACAATTTCTTTTAAAATAGCAAATTGAAAGTGATCAGAGATGGCTTTAGATAATGTTGTTTTACCTACTCCGATTGGCCCTTCTACTGTAATAAAAGGTGTGTTTGACATAGATTATTCCTGCCTCCAGTTTCTTGAGGGTTTTATGGCTTCTGTTATTTTAACACACACAGTGAAATCAGGAAGATAATTATATTAGAAAAAATGTTGCAAATATTACATAGGGAAATTTTTGTATATAAAATATAAGATTAAAATAGTGCGATATCAGTGCTAGTGGATGTATTTGCTTTTAAGACATGAGACATCATGGTTAATGCATAGTGATTATCTTGTTTGTCAGCTGACGCAATACAGTCTTTTGGACAATAAAGCTGGTAATCCCTCATATAGGCATCATTTGCAGTAAATAGGACACATATATTTCCCGCTATTCCGGTTATAATTAAAGATCTAATATGTAAATGATATAAAAGTGTATTTAGAGCTGTTCCGTAAAATGCAGAATGCTTTGGTTTAATAAGAAAATAATCCTCTTCATCAGGTGCAATTTGTGAAATGTAATTTTTATTTACATTCGTTTCGCAAACTTGAATGATTTTTTTGAAATTCGCTTGCCATAGATTATAATGGTCATTGATGTATATGATGGGCATTTGTTTTACTTTCGCCTGATCCTTTAAATGTAGTATAGGAAGAAGGATCTTATTGGTGTGTTCAAATAACTGCTCACCATGTTCGAATTGAAAGTGATTAATCATGTCTATAATTAAAAGGGCTGTATTCGAATTGTTTGAATTGATCATCAAAGAATCTCCTTTTCATTTTTATCATTAGAT
This sequence comes from Bacillus sp. AP8, assembly GCF_000321185.1. Lineage (NCBI taxonomy): Bacteria > Bacillati > Bacillota > Bacilli > Caryophanales > Bacillaceae > Bacillus > Bacillus sp. AP8. The sequence continues at coordinate 4,685 of NZ_CAPG01000096.1, read as the reverse complement.
TGTATTAGTTTGGTTATGATTATCGGATTTAGTCATTGCAAGTCAATAGACTTTCAGATCGTCGTGTATTTTTAATAAAAGGGGCTTTCAAAATGAATGAGACGGATATTAAGTTTATGAGAGAGGCCTTAAAGGAAGCTGAAAAGGCGAGAGGTAAAAAGGAAGTGCCAATAGGAGCTGTTGTTGTACTAGATGGCGAAATTATTTCAAGAGCACATAATTTAAGGGAAAATGAGCAAAATGCAATTGCTCACGCTGAGCTACTTGCGATAAATGAGGCTTGTAAAAAGCTAGGAACATGGAGATTAGAAAATGCTACTCTATATGTAACCCTTGAACCATGTCCGATGTGTTCAGGTGCCATTATTCTTTCTAGAATCAATAAAGTCATTTATGGTGCATCTGATCCAAAGGCGGGTTGCGCCGGTACATTTATGAATTTATTAACAGACAAGAGGTTTAATCATCAATGTGAAGTAGTATCAGGAGTATTAGAGACAGAATGCGGAGGAATTTTGACTGCTTTTTTCCGTGATTTAAGAAATAAAAAGAAGGCTGAGAAAAAGGCAGCTCGTCAATTGGAGAATTAAACAATAATTAACACATAGTTAAGCATTGCTTTTTTTGTAAAAGATAAGTATACTTGATTATGCGTCGAATATGACGCCTAACAATTTGGTATCAATTTTGCCGTACTAGGTGGGAAGGTAGCGGTGTCCTGTACTCGCAATCCGCTCTAGCGAGACTGAATCCCTTCTAGAGGTTAGTATGCTGTAGGGTCTGCCTTTTGCAAGTGGTGTTGACGCTTGGGTCCTGCGCAATGGAAATCCATGAATCATGTCAGGTCCGGAAGGAAGCAGCATTAAGTGGAACCTTTCATGTGCCGCAGGGTCGCCTGGGCTGAGCTAACTACAAAAGTAACGCTTATGGCTACTAATCGACGGAAGGTGTACGGCAGTTATTAATTATATAAATTATGTGAAAATGCAAAAGGATGATATGTTCATGAGTTTGGAACATGCATCCTTTTTTTGTTTGTAAGATAAGGTGCAGATTTTTTGGTTGTAAAGTAGTTTAGCTTTAAGATTATGCTGTTCGGTCTTTTATAAAATAGAGATCGAGTTGGTAATATCCAATCGAGGTTACTTTTTTTAATAGCTTTTGAAAAAGCGATTTTAATTAATGTATAATAAGATGTATTAGAATAAAGGAGGGCGTAAGGTGGGATATCAAGCGCTGTATAGGGTTTGGAGACCACAGCAATTCTCCGACGTAATAGGACAGAAACATGTTACAAAGACACTACAAAATGCACTTGTGCAAGGGAAAATTTCTCATGCTTATTTGTTTTCCGGTCCCCGAGGAACAGGAAAAACAAGTGTAGCTAAAATACTTGCCAAAGCTGTCAACTGTGTGAATTCTCCTGTTCAAGAACCATGTAATGAATGTCCTTCATGTCTAGGAATAACAGATGGTTCCATTTCCGATGTGATTGAAATTGATGCTGCTTCAAATAATGGCGTTGATGAAATTCGTGATATTCGAGATAAAGTTAAGTACACACCTAATGAAGTAAAGTATAAGGTATACATCATTGATGAAGTACATATGCTGTCAGCAGGCGCTTTTAATGCGTTGCTTAAAACGTTAGAAGAACCTCCTAAGCATGTGATATTTATTTTAGCAACAACTGAACCTCATAAAATTCCACTAACGATTATTTCTCGTTGTCAAAGATTTGATTTTAAACGAATTGGCCCTGAAGATATCGTAGAAAGAATGAATATCATCTTATCTAATACAGGAAATGTATGCGATGATCAAGCGTTGCAAATTATTGCGCGCGCTGCAGAAGGTGGAATGAGGGATGCACTTAGCCTTTTAGATCAAGCGATTTCATTTAGCACGAATGAAAGCGTTACGGTAGACGATGCACTTACTGTAACAGGTTCTGTTTCCCAAGTGTTTATTAGTGAGGTTGTACAGGCGATTCATCAGCAGGATGTAACGAAAGCACTAGAGCTTTTAAAAGAATTATTGTCTATGGGAAAAGATCCGGTTAGATTGATTGAAGATATCATATTATATTTTAGAGATATGTTACTTTATCAGGTTTCAAATGACCTTACATCTTCATTTGAACGTGTCATTATTGATGATTCATTTAAAAAAAATGCTTCAGAAATTCAACCAGAAGCTATATATCAAATGATTGAATCATTGAATAAAGCACAGCAAGAAATGAAATGGACTAATCATCCAAGAATTTTCTTAGAAGTTATGTTAATTAAAATGTGTCATGAGAAAAAGGAAAGTGGACAAGACCTTCGAGGAGTTGAACAACTTCAGAGCCGTATTAACCAATTAGAAATTGAATTAAAAGCTTTAAAGAGCGAGGGTCTTACGGTAAAATCGGAAGTAAAGGCAACGACTTCGAAATCGAAATCGGTTAAGATTAAGGAATACATCGCTCCTGTTGGTAAAATCCATAATATCTTAAAACACGCTACTAAAAAGGATTTACAGCTAGTGAAAAGTCATTGGGCTGAATTGCTTTCAACTTTAAGCAATCAAAACATGAAATCTATTGCAGCACATTTAGATCGAGCTGAGCCAATAGCAGCTTCTGATGTAGCATTTGTGGTAAAATTTGAATATCCTATTATGTGTGAAAGACTCATGTATAATAGTGATTATTTGAATAAGATTGCTCATATATTAGAAGGTTTGATAGGAAAAACTATGGAACTACAAGGTATTCCAGATAAGCAATGGGAGCAAGTTCGAAAGGAATTTCTATCAACTCAAAGTATTGAAGGACAAGAAGTCAATAATAAAGAAGAGGAAGATCCAATTATTGCTGAAGCAAGAAAGTTAGTAGGCGATGAATTGTTGGAAATTAAAGATTAAATGGAGGCTATATTATTATGCGTGGAATGGGTAATATGCAAAATATGATGAAGCAAATGCAAAAAATGCAAAAGAAAATGGCTGAGGCACAAGAAGAATTAGGTGAAAAAAGAATCGAAGGTACTGCTGGTGGTGGAATGGTATCTGTAACAGTTTCTGGTCATAAAGAAATTGTAGAAGTGAAAATTAAACCAGAAGTAGTAGATCCAGATGATATCGAAATGCTAGAAGATTTAGTATTAGCAGCTACTAACGATGCTTTAAAGAAAGCAGATGAATTAACTAACCAAACAATGGGTCAGTTTACTAAAGGCTTAAATCTTCCTGGTATGTTCTAAGGAGGAAGGTTATGCACTATCCTGAACCTATTTCGAAGTTAATAGACAGTTTTATGAAATTGCCGGGTATAGGTCCTAAAACAGCCGCCCGGCTAGCTTTTTTTGTTCTTGGAATGAAAGAGGATACCGTATTAGACTTTGCTAAAGCATTAGTGAATGCTAAACGAAATTTATCGTATTGCTCTGTATGTGGTCATATTACGGACCAAGATCCTTGTTATATATGTGAAGACAAACGTAGAGATAGAGACGTTGTTTGTGTAGTTCAGGAACCAAAAGACGTGATTGCTATGGAAAAAATGCGAGAATATAACGGTTTATACCATGTGTTACATGGTAGTATTTCACCAATGGATGGAATTGGTCCTGAAGATATTAATATTCCAGATTTAATTAAAAGATTACAGGATGCAACTATTCAAGAAGTAATTTTAGCTACAAATCCAAATATTGAAGGAGAAGCAACTGCTATGTATATTTCCAGATTGCTTAAGCCTTCAGGGATTAAAGTAACGAGAATTGCTCATGGGTTGCCTGTAGGTGGAGATCTAGAATATGCAGACGAAGTTACGCTATCAAAAGCGCTTGAGGGTAGAAGAGAATTATAATTGGATAGTACGTTCAGGAGGAAGAAACAGTGTTTTTTCGACGTAAGGGTTGGCTACGTAAAGAATATGATGAAAAATTATTGCTAGAACTACAAGAGCTTAAAAAGAATTGGTTGAACAAAAAAACTTTGCTAGAAATTTGTGTAGATCCTTCAGACGAAATATTGATGGAAGTGAAAATGGCTGAAGTTAAATATTTTTCTATGTTCAAAGAAGCTAAACAAAGAAATGTGTCATTGAAATTATAAAAAATTCCCCCTTCATAATAGTTCTGAATTTTATATTTAGAACATAGCTTGTACTATTGAGTTATTTTGATGAAGGGGGATCTTTTTATGGAACCAATTGTTGTTGTATCGATTATTATTGCTGCGATATTATTACTTCTTTTTTTAGGTGCTTCTATCAAGCCATTTAGATTATTTGGGACGATTTTTGTAAAACTAGTGATTGGTGCAATGTTATTATTTTTCTTAAACGCATTTGGTAGTAGTATTGGATTGCATGTACCAATTAACTTCGTTACGACAGGGGTTGTTGGGCTTTTGGGGATTCCTGGTTTGCTTAGTTTAGCAGCCATTCAGTATTGGATTATCTAAACGCCTTTAAGAATGAATATTGGTAAATCAAATTTAAGTTGAAAAGGAATCAGGAATAATATATTTAAACAAAATGGATAAAAGTCTAAAAACATTTAAAACCTATTGACGTATTATTAGAATGGATGATATATTATATAAGTCGTTTCGAGACGACAATTAAACAGATTAAAAATAGTTGACACACTATATCAGTTGTGCTATGATATAAAAGTTGTGTCAAACAGATT
>NZ_CAPG01000097.1:0-16739 GCF_000321185.1 Bacillus sp. AP8 | reverse complement strand
ATTCCTTCCTGTTCCGTTGCTAAATAACATTTAAATTTATTTGAAACACTAGTATAATTGACCTTGGTAATAAATACCGAGGTCAATTTTTAATTTTAGGGGAAAATTAAATGTTATCTACTACTGATTTACTTACAATTAGCACTATGCCAAATGAAAAAAATCTATCTCTACAAACAATTCAAGCCTTTTATAAAGAACATCTATGTGACCGTTTATTTATTTTTCATTTAGAAAATGAAATTATACATACTATAAAATTACGGTTTGAAGAAGCAAACCTTTGTCACTTACTTGGCATCCAATATGTGGTTCAAAATTTAAGAAATAAATACGAATATTCAGGTCAAAAAGGTTACGATAAGATTGAAAATGGTACGGTTACTTTTGATTTTTTAAAAAAGACACATAACAAGTGGTATAAATCCAAAAGGAAGCGAATGTTATACTTTCCATTTACACACCAAATCATTAGTGCTCCTACTATAATTGAATATCAGCCTCATAATGAAAAAACTAACTTGAAATTAGATTTAATTATCTATAGTCACTTAGATAATACCTACTTACATTTAGGTTTAGATAAAGATAAAGATTCAGATTATTACTATCCGAAAAGTTTTTTTGACCGAAAAAAAGACGACATCATTTCAAGTAGTACATCAATTCCTGTTAATAGTGTAAACATCATTATTGATCAAAAGGAATCCGTGTTATAGGATTCCTTTTTAGCAACATAATATGTGTATTGTTTTAACGTTCCGTTACTTGTGGGTTAGTTCTTGCGAATGAATCCCACATTTCATTCCACGAACGTCTAACCACTTCTTTTATGTCAGTTGCCGTATCGTCGGTCCCATTAACATTAATATGAAATACTTGTGATATTGTAGTTCCTGATGTTCCTTGAACAATTGGACCACTCACCTGACTAGAATTAGAAGCTTGCATATCAAGAGTTGGTGTTCCATCTGCATTAGATTTTAAAATCCCTGCATCTCTTAGAGCTGTAGATTGTTTAGCAGTTAATACAGATTCATCCTTGTGTAGTCTTGCTGCATAATTATCATAAGGTACACTAGCTAAACCTGTAGCATGACCAGGTAACGCTAAACCTGCTGCCTTGCCAATTGTGCTTCCTATTGTTGATACCCATTTTGGCATCTTAAAGCTTGTTATTGCATTTTTAAACTTACTGAATTTATCAGCTAAATTACCGAAAAAGTTAACGACTGGTTGAATTTTAGAAACACCCCAATCGTAGATCCCTCCGAACACTTCTTTTGTTTTGGCCCATAATTCACCAGCTTTTATTTTGACTGTATCCCAGTTCTTATAGAGAAGAATACCAGCTGTAACAACAAGACCAATCAACGTCGCAACCCATCCAAAAGGATTTGCTCTTATCGCTGCATTCAATCCATGAGTAGCAATTGTTTGAATACCTGTAACAACTGCAGATGTTTTCATAAAGCCGTTATATGCTTGGATAGCTGTATTTACTGCCATGACCCCTTTAAACGCCGCAAAACCACCTACAACAGCTGTTAATGATGTTGTTACAAGTCCTGCATTATCTTTAACCCATCCTAAACCTGTTTTCAACCCATTAAATGCTGGTGTAACAACAGTTGATACTTTTTCACCGAAAGAACTCATTCCAGTTGTTAACTTCTCTGTATCAACGTTCCCAACCCATGTAGCCATATTTTTTAATCCTGCAGTAACTTTATCGAGGAAAGGTCCAGCAAGTCCTGCTTTTAAATTGGTCCATGATTGTCTCAAGTTCCCTAACTGATTCTCGTACGATTCGGATTCTCTAGATGCCTGTCCAGTAGCTCCTGCTGCTTTTTGCATCGATTCAGCAAATTGCAATCGAGCCATTTGTTTATCAGCTTCACCGAGTTTTTTCCAATCTAAATTCAAGTTTTGAGCAGCCCACGAAGCTAATTGTGTTTCATTAGCGAATAACCCTATTGATTCTCCGCCTTCATAATTTCCTTTGATGAAACTATTTAAAGAACTATTAGCATCTTCATACGACTTGTCATAAAAAGCAGCAGCATCTGCTGCTAAATTAACTGCTGATTCAGCTTGCTCCATAGCATCTTTAGTACTTAAACCTAGACCTTTAAACATAGAGGTTGTTTGAGTGAATGCTGGCTTTATTCGTTCACTTACCATCCCGAATGAGTCACCTAAACCATCTACCATACTTTCTGCATTATCTTGCAACCCACCGAATACCTGCCCAAATTGTGCTGTGGTTGCTTGTGCTGTAGCAGCGCTTTCAACAGCACTAATACCGAAATCCTTAATTTTATCTACCGCAAACACTCCAGCAATCATTCCACCAAGACCAGCAGCAACTCTTCCGAAACTGCCGAATCCATGTTCAGCATCTTTAACGGCTGAAGCTAAATCTCTTGCTTCTCGACCAGCTTCGTCCATAATCCGGTCAATTCGATTAAGTTGTCTACTGGCATGATCATTAAAGGTAATACCAACTTTCATTTCTCTTAGCATAAATTCACTCCTTTATTTGAAAAATTCCACCTCACAAAGACAATACGGCTATAAATACAATAGAAAGTGCTGTTTTATAAGGATTTTTTCGTTTTCGCAACACAATAATCATATTGTTAATTATTCATCATCCCATAAATCAAGATTCATATTTACATCCCATGCCATCATAAGGTGAATCAGTCCACCTTCATCCGGATATCCTTCATCTAACTTCTTCTTTAGATGCTCATAATGTTTGTTAGGTTTACCAACCTCTACATCATCCCATATAGCGTTAAACTCCCTGGCATTAACCTCTAAATATGAACCATCTTCCATATAAAAAACATGTGATTCTCCTTGCTTTAATCTCTCATGACTTTCTAACTTTTTAACCCTTTTCAACAGAGAATTATAAGATGTCATCAATAATCACCACTGTTTTAGGCCCAATAAGATGTTTATACTCCTCAATAGCCTTTCTATTATCTGTAAAGAATACAGGAAGATAAGAACTATTAATCTTCGTTTTTTCAAGGTTCTTTAACCGAGAGAGTACTCTACCACGCAACTTCTTCCGCCTCCTCACTTTGTTCAAGCTTTTCAAGACGGTGCATTATATCTTCCATCTCTTGAGCTTTCAGACCAGATTCTAAAATCGTTTTACTAGCGTGAACCCTTGCCATTGCAGGAGCTTTTTTATTTTGGGCAATTTCAATCAACGTATCTGCAGCAATAGTCATCCCCTGTCTTAAACGAGCTGTAGCTTGTGTTACAGCTTGATTCTTAGCTTCTTGATACTTATGTTTAAATGATTCTTTCTGCTGCCATCTCCATAAAGTTGCCTCTGATATACCAGTTTTTTTCGCTGCTTGTACCAGTGTTGGTTCTGTTAATAAAGCCAAGATTGCTAAATCTTCTTTTCTGCTCACTTTCTCGCCATGTCCTTTCATCTGTAATCATTTCCTTTCAAAGAAGGCCCTGGCATTACACCAGGGCAGACATAATATTTATTTTCCTTGGTACTGAAACTTGAATGCTTTTGCATTCAAGATATAATTCGAATAATTGTTCATCAGAAAAGTTAGTGGTATCTATAAACCGATCTAAAAAACGACGAATATCCAATCAGCAAAACCCCTCGTATTTACAAATTTTGTTTCGCAATATCATCAATAGTTGTGAAATTATACTTATCAAAACCTGTCTCTTCTATAGTGGTATGGTATTTGCCATCACTAAAAAAGAAATCCAAAAGATGAGACATTTGATCCAACTCTTTGAATTCCTTGGGATCATCATTTAATTCTGCATGAAGCTGTTTGTATTCAATTCCTTTATCAGATTTGACGCGCTTTTTAATTTCCAAATCGAATAAATTATTAAAATCAGCATCGTCTTGATATTGTTCATAAATCTCTTTAAGCTCATTAGGATTATCAACTGAATCCATTTCTGCACGAAAGATTTGCATCTTATTCATACGCTCTAATTGAACAAGAATCTTATCTTCAGTTGTAATAATAGGACCTTTAATATCCGCATAAGGATCTTTAAATACCTTAGTTTTTAACTCTGCTTTAATTGCTTCAATTTCTCCCTTTGCTGCCGTTCTACGTTCTGCAATTATTTCATTTACCTCAGCTTTCCAATCGTTGAGATACGAATCAATATAATCTGAACTGTAATTCCCTTTTTCCATACCAAATCTACGTAAAACTGCAATTTTTTTATCTAAATCGGTAGTAATACCTTTAAAATGTTGTAAAATACGTTCCTTCATGAATTAATCCTCCTTACACGTGATACGGATGAAATTCCGTACCATTGTAATAGATTTCTTCGTTAGTAATCGTTGGATCTAACTCCTGCATTTTTTGAAGAATTAAATCCAATTCACAACCACGTCCGTTATATTTCCCTCTAGTATTTCTTAAATGATTTCTTCTGTTCACTAAATGTTGTTTTAATGATGCCCATTCTGTATTCATATTTCATTTCCCCTTATTTTTTAATTAAATTTTCGTATTGCGTATCATACGGAGACAAAAGCAGTCTTTTGATTGAACCGCCTACACTTATCCCTCTTAATTGATAACCTTTACCTATAAGCTGTTGAGAGGTATAAATTACTTCTTTGTACGACATACCGCTAGAATTAATAGCATCTTGTATATCGACACCTCCACCTTTCTCACATATAAGGTCTAACAAAACTTGCTCATTTCCCTTCAGAATCCCCACTCCTTTCGCAACACATCTCACATTAAGTTGCTTTTTTTGTTAATCTGTAATCCTTTGTGAAAAGGTCAAAAAACAGAGAATCCTCATACATCCGAGAAATGCCTCGTTCTCCTACGATTTCATGTAGATTAGTATCGTTATAGTTAGTAGTCCAAACATTCGGTAACCTTAAACGATTATCAATCAGCTCGCACCATTTGTTCTGACTCCAACTAGAGTCATTATTTGAACGATGTGTTTCGATTCCTAAATCATCAATGATCATTACATCTATTTCTTCTCTTAAATATTTAAATAAGCTTTCCTCGGCTCCATGATGTCCGAAAGTATCTTTAATTCTTTTAAACAACTCAACAGCTGTTAAAAATCCCACTTTCAAACCCTTTTCCTCTAAAGTTCTAGCAATAGCACAAGATAAATGAGTTTTCCCTGTACCTGTACTCCCCATAATTAAGAGGTTTATTTTTTCTCCAGCTAGTACTCTTTTCGTATAATCTCTTGCTGTCATTAAAGCTTTACGTGTGATATTGTCATAAGGTATATAGTTTTTAAAACCCGCCTCTGAGTGGGGAAGCTGCATATAGTGCGACCTATGTGCGGCTTTTTTTATCTGATTAACTTCTAAAGTAATGTCATGTGAAAATATTTGATCACGACATTTGTTACAGTGCTGCGCAATAACTTCTTCTTGAAATTCTTTTTGCCCTTTTAAACGATAAAACCAAGCAAACATTGTCTTTCCACCACATTTACTACAAGTACAATTTTCAATTTTTACCTCTTCAGTTATATCTATTAAATCTGGTCTAACTTTAAAAAAATAATCTATTGCACGATCCATACCTAATAAACTTACAAAATCGTTCAATATGGCAATCCCTCCAATTCTTTCTGTAATTGTCTATCTAATTCGGCTACCTCTTCAGAAGTCATGTTGTTAATAAGAGCCATTCGTTTTTTACCTTCTTCGCTAGGTGAAAACTTTGTATTTCTCCCTCTAAAAGGAGTTACCTTCTTCTCTTTATCTGCCTTTATTCGTGCCACAATGCTGTCAAATTGCTTTCTTAATTTATCAGTAGATAAAATATTACTCTTCCAAAAAGAATCGTTCTGAGACCATTCTATGGCGTATTTAATCTGTTCTTCTGTTCTGTTGTCTCTTTCCATCATCAATCTAACTGTATTTGCCCATTTTTGAAGATTAGGTTTCTTAAAGTTCTCGTTGTTTTTTAAAATCCTTTGAAGTAATAGATCGGCTAATTGATAATGAACAGAAGACTCGTCATAAACTTGTTTAGGACTATATTCTTTTTTATTAGCATTCTTTGCATTATTAGCATTATTGTTATTGTTTGTAGTTCGTTCACACTTCGTTTGCAGTTCGTTCTCAGTAACGTTCACACTTTCTTTATTAACATTCGATAAACCTTGATGTACCAAGTGTTCAAGGACTGTGAAAAGTGTTCCTACTTCCGTTTGCTGTATCGTGATTTTTTGCATTTTAACTAACTTATCAATACTCTTCTTAATTGTTTGCAAAGAGTATTCTTTTAAGCCTCTACCTTCCTTATAAGCTAAATCTCGAGCTATATTTCTATAAGATCTAATCCACTCACCTTTCTTTAATTGAATCCCACTTACAGAAACGTAATCTTGATGAGTAGCTTTTAAAAGTAAATAAGTGTATAACCTAAATGTTGTAGCATCATGCCATAAATCAGTATCTAGAATATCTCGACTATACTGCACCCATCCTTGTTTTTGCATATAACCACCTTCTCAACTATCAGCCAGCCTTTATACACCATCCCAACAATCTCCCTCGTAGCAACCCTCGCCAAGATTACAATATTCAGCTAAACCCTTGGCAAGGTCATAAGCCTGTTGACAAGAATCAAAACCAACAATCTTATCTAATAGCTGATCATCTTTATCCATTACCTCAACAACAATTTCACAAAATCCATTTTTCTTTTCCTCTAAAGTTACGAAAAAGTACTGAACACCTTCTGGAATAACACAAACGGAAAAACCTATTTGTTCTCTTAAAGCAACTGCAAATTTAGTTTCTGCCTCATTAGATGTATGAATAATCATTCGATTTCCCCCTTATCAAGCATGTTTTAATTGATACTGACGTTTACTAAGATCAGTAATAGCATTTTCAATTTTTTCTTTCTGACTAACCGTTAAATTAGAACGTAATAAACGATAAAAACTCGATTCACTAATACCTAAATATGCAGCTACCTCATGTCTATAAAGTCTTTGTTTCTTCATAGCTTGTTTTAAAGACTCATTCATCTAATTCACCTCCTTGACAGAAGATTAATGTTCTATCATTCATTCCAAAAAAAAGGAACAAACGTTTCATATATTTTCCAGTGTTAGAATATCATAACTAATTTCGCATCACAACTCAAAATACTATATATTGATATCTCGTTAAAATTCATGTACCACATATAGTATGTAAATTAACTATTGTTATATGAAAATTTCATATAACGTTAGTTAAATTACCTATCATAATGGTAAATATTACATTTTGATGACAACGGACAACAATACCATGATTATGTAGCCAAAACAAAAAAATCCCCCATCATTTCGATGAGAGATTTAACTTCATAAAGAAACACTATTAAACTTTTTTTAATTTAGAAATCGATAACTTAATTTCATTTTTATCTGAATCATAATTATCACCCTTGATATAATCAACAATATTAATAATATAAGTAGCGTCAGCATAAGAAAAAGTAGCACGTTCATCATCATCAGAACGAATATGTTGTAAACTTTCTCCAGCAACATCTACACCAAAAAAAATAGTACTTTCATCAATAATATCATTAATTTTTATTGATACTTGACCACCCAATATTGCAAATGAATCTCCCGATTTAAACCATTTATCAGAATCATAAACCACTAAGCTATCATATTCAGATAAAACCTTTGTACGTTCCAGAACCTTCTTGTTCTCAGTAATAACCTTAGATTGAGCAACAATTTCAGCTTGTAAAGGATTAATACGAATTTGTTCCAGTACTACCCCAGTAATAGTAGCAGTCGCAATAATAATAGTACATAAGATAGACAGTGGATGCTGATCCACAAATTCTCGTAAGTTCATGCCTATACCCCTTAAAAAAGCCTGTCCATTTATATAAATTGTACAGACAGACTTTACACTTTTTATTGAACCATGATTTAACTATATCTACAGATACTTCTAATTGATCTGCAATCTGTTTATTTTTATATCCTGTTTCTAGTACTAACATCCACAACGATCATTACCATATACATTAACAATTTTCTTTCCACAAGCTGGGCAAATACCTGGCTTGTCATGATATCCATATGAAAAAGCAGTTCCAGGCAATAATCGGTCTTCTGATACTTTGAGTTGTGCAATTGTTATATTTTTAGGTCTATAAAGAACATCATTACAATAAAAATCAAACCCTTTTCCTTTATAAAGAAAAGCTTTTATCACTTCAACATCTTCTTGAGAAAAGATCCTTCTACCATTCTCGTCCTTAGTAGTAGCATCATAGCCATAAACTTCTTTAAGTTCTTTACACTTAGCTCGTAATCTAGTTAACTTCATACCACCAAAACATGCCGAAAGTTCTTTCAAAGTAATATATTGTGTCATGATCCCCCACCATACCTAACTCGTAGAATTATCGTAAGAACATAAAAAACACTCTCGCAAAACTAGAAACCAATAAAATAACTACCGTAGAGATAGCCTATAAGCGTACACACTGTGGGACACCCCAGAAATACAAAACAGGCTACGCACTACCAAAACAAACTAACAGGCTACGCCCTTAATATAAGCGTACACACTGTGGGACACTTTATATTTGTTTCTTTAATCTTTGTACAGCCGATTTAGATAAGCCTGTTATTTCTGCTAACTTTCTAATTGACAGGTTGGGGTCAGCATCTAATGCTTCCTTAATAATAAATTTCTTTTCATTTGTTTCCTTTTGTTTATCTTTTAGATACTCTTCTCGTGGCTTCACACCTTGTTCACGACGCATTTTTCTATTAGCAATAGTTTTTCTACGACCTTTTTCTTTAGTATCAATAATCGTATTTAAATGCACCATTTCATCAGAAGTTATATCCAGCCATTTAATAATCGTAGTATTTTTTAAATTATAACCCGCACCAGGATAGCCCTTACTAATGGCCAATTCATTAGCCTCTTTATTACTACGTGCTTCATATGCCTTCTCTGCGCTCTTTGTAGCCCTTTCAACCTCTTTAGATGTTAATGGTTTAGTAAACTGAGAATTAAGTAATTTCGTTTGATTTAAAGCTTCTACAAGGTCTTTAGAATAACAACACAACCAATATCTATAAAGAAAACAAATTATTTCTCTATGGCCAGTAACTTCATACTTTCTGATTTCCACCAATTTAACGAGATCCATCAAACGAGCATAATGCAATCTATACGTATTAAACAGCTGTACAGCTTTCTTTTTGCGCCCTTTTCTCTTAACTTTAGGTGGATTAATAACTTCATCAAGCTCTGGTAAATAGTCACGTTGAATTTGTCTTAATTCATACTTGTAATTATGACGATATTCAGCTCTTACTTCGGTACCATTTTTTGAATTTACACTACCAGCAATACGAAAAATACGTGCAGCATCTGCAGCTTTTGGATCTCCACCAAGGTCTGCAAGTGTAGATAATAAATGCTCCTGCACTGCTTGCCAAAGAGGTAAAGCTTTATAAGGTACTGGTTCCAATAGCCAAATTAATACCATTCCTTGTCCACTAAAAATGATAATGTTAGGTTCAGGGATACTTTCTTTAAAGTATTCATGCTCTAATTTTCCCAAAACCCAAGAAGTATCATAATTAAACAAATAAAAATCTAAGTCAATGTACAAAGAACGTAGCTGACGAATAGTTTCAATACTACGATAAGGTTTATAAAAAGTATTTTGAGAGAAATACACATCTTCCCCTAGCCATGAACTTAACTGGGTAGCTAATTCATTTGCTTGGTAATGATATTGCTGAAATTTACCGCTATTTGTTTTCTTAGCAACAGTTATATATCCATCAGAATCATTATGCTGAAACCATGCGTGATATCTAGCTTGCTCAATAGCAGTAGAAATTCCCATAGTTTTTTCCTCCTTTCCTATGGAAAGGAACTGCATACCTATGGTATAGTAATACCAACAAAATAATAAAAAAGGGTATACGAATCCCTTGTCCAAAGAAACTCCGAAGGCGGCCAAACCATGCGGAGTTTTTTATTTGTCTATAATTCTATCAAAATTTAATAGTCTTTGCTATAAGATGTCGTAATAAAGAGAAAACACGACTGATTTGCCGTGTTCATTTGAAACATGATAAAGTTAATTAAAGAATAATCGTTAAGAGTGATCAGTTGCCGCTGGTTGCTCTTTTTTCTTTTTTCTTTTTTCGATACTAAAAATAATCTCCAATATCGTTACCCCTTCAAATCGTTATTTAATTTATCTAAATACTTTGCTCCAAGAGTAAATCCTAAAACAAAATACGCATCTGCGAATTGACCTTGGATAGTAGCATTAGAATCTTCATAATCAATTAAAAGATCCTTACCACCTGTATGAATTGTAACCATTTCAAGAAGCTTATTAAATATATCAACTGACTTTTGATACTCCTCTTTTAGTTCTGGAGTTAAAACGTGATAAGAAGGAATTATTTGGTTATCTTCAAGATCATTCATAACTTTCTTTGCAATTTCTCCCAGCATACTATCATCAGTAAGAGCATTTTCAATAATTTTTTTTTCAATATTTAATGCTTTCATTACTATTTCCTCCTTATTATTTAATTGTTGTTGTTTTTTCTAGCTTCCAGTTTTGCTAATAAACCATCGATTCTTGCTAATTGTTTTTTTGCGTACTCCGGTGTTATCTCGATTCCTCTTTCTTTTAGCATTTGATCAACTGAAAATAAATTGTTATACATAAAAACTCCTCCTTTAAATTAACAATTGTGTAGTTATGTTGTTAAAATTTAGTATTTTATTTGTAACTTCATAATAAAACGAATATTTCGTTTTGTCAACCAATATATATGAATTATATTTAAATATTCGTTTTTAAATGATATAATCATTTTAAAATGTCGAAGGGTGATAGAATATGAAAGAAATACAGTTATCTGAAGTAAGTATTAAGTCAGCTGTACGTTTAATGATGGAGGAAACTGAGTACGATCAATTTCAAAAGATCGCTGAAGCGATTGATATAAAAAAGACAACTTTTCAATCTGCCCTCGATAATGATGCAATGAGAATTAGAGATTTAAAAAAAGTTGCTGATTTACTGGGTTATACAATTAAATTAGAAAAAAAATAGGCCCCCCCATAATTGGGTCGGCCTTTTATTTTTTATTAAATACAACATTCTTTACATACTTTACCTATCTTAGTGTTAACACCTTTATTTGTATTACCTACTGGGACACCACAAGATATACAATTATCTGTTATCTTTCTGTCGTGATATTTATGTAACTCCGTAAGTGCATTGTCGATACACTTAATAGCTTTTTTATCATCTGGTACTGTTTCCTCGAATATATGCTTCCAGTTTCTCAAACTATTCATTACATGATCCATATATCATTTCTCCTTCTTATAATTGATCAATAAGATTCGCATAATATGATTGTGGTTTTTCTAAATAAATCTTCGTCACTTCAATACTAGTATGCCCCATATATTTTGCTATGTCTTGTATGGGAACACCTTTAGAAGCTAATCTTAATCCAAATAAATGACGTAAATTATGAACATGAGCCTTCGTAGATTCGATATTAATCCTTTCAGCATACTTCTTCATTTCTTTATGTGCAGTGTGCCGTGTGATTGGTCCTCTAGTTCCAACAAATAATAAATTAGTATTACTTGAAAAAGGCTGTTTACGAACAGCTAAATATTCTTTTAAGGATTCTATAAGTTTTTCACTTATATATATGGTTCGATATTTACCGCCTTTTCCTTTTATATCTTCTATTGTTTTTTTACCATCTTTAACGTGATCTACACGCAATTGCAACATTTCACTAACACGCATTCCTGAATAATACATTGCTTCAAACATGGCTTTAGTTCGAACATCTCCAGCTGCAGCAATAGCATCTATCAATTGAGTATAATCACTTTCAGTTAATAATTCATCATCATTTAAAGCATACTGTTTTTGTACTTTATCCTGGCGAATCCGAACAGTGATTCCGGTCTCAAATCGATCGTTAATATAATCAATAAATTGCTTAATACTTACAAGTTTGCGATTTATTGAAGATGTTTGTAATTTCTTATCTCTTAAACACTCTTTGTAGGCCGTAATATCAGTCCTATTTAATTGAGAAATAGGTTTATCAATGAAGGATAAAAAATGATTCACGTCCAATTTATAACCATATACAGTTAGCTTACTTTTCTCTTCTTCGAACAGATAATCACAGAAAGCTTCTAAATAATCATTATTTTTCATTTATCTCACTCCATTCCCTAAAATCCGAACACCAAAACGTTTATTTCGTTTTATAACTAATTTTATATTATAAGATTAATAATTCGTTGTCAACATATTTCGAAACTTAATTAATGTTATGTTGCCAAATTTATAAAATGCTTGTTTATCAAGGTTTAAAGTAACTACTTACGAGAAATAAACTAATCTAGTTTACATAATATTTCAAATTGGAGGAGAGATAATGAAAGTTACAGTTCACAAAGGACCATTATTCGAGAAAGTAAAAAAGGAGGTATACAAAGAAATAGGTATGATAATACGCAAAAAAATAAGAGAAGAATCTCTGTCATCAAGTCCAAACTTAGACTACAATAGAGACAAAGAGGTGAGGAACGATGCAAGGAACGGAGAAACCACTTTCACCAAAAGAAGTTAGTATTAACTTAGGTATTGGAGATAGCACACTTCGTAAATGGTGCTTAGCATTAGAAGCTCATGAATATTTCTTTCCTAGAACAGACAATAATCGTAGAGTGTTCTACGAAAGGGATGTAGTGATCCTCAGACACCTAAGACAGTTAATACAGGTTCAAAATTTCACATTAGAGAACGCATCTTTAATTGTTGTATCAAAGTTTAAAGAGGATACGTCCTTAGTGACGAACACCGAGAACAGTGTTCCTCAATTACGTGATTCAAATGAGATTATCGAAAAATTAATGAGCCACATCGAACAGCAAGAAACTTTTAATAAACAGCTTCTAGAAAAGTTAGAAGAACAACAAAAATACATAGAAGAACGTTTAAATAAGCGTGACGAACTACTTATGGAATCTCTAAAACAATCACAAGAAACAAAAAGGCTCCTCCTAGAAGCACAGGAAGAGCAGAAAAAGAAACGTAAAGGTTTATTTAGTTTTTTTAGTAAAGATTGAGCCGGGTCCAGTTTTGTACCCGGCTTTTTTCACTCCTCAATTTTGAGGAATCATTTCAACCGCCAAAGTTGGCGGACCAGATTCGTGCTTACCTCTACATACTCCAGAAATCATCGTAATCCACTTTATGGCCTAACTTTCTCAATGTATTTATCACTTTTTTAGCTGTATTCATATTAGGTTCAAAATCTTCAGGTTGGCACAATCGACTAATTGTACTTTTGCTTACTCCACTTTCTCTGGATAGATCCTGTTGAGAAATTGAATTGTTATCCAGGAACTTACCGAATTTTGATCTCTTTTTACCAAGAAAAAACCAATCCATTATTTCTACCCTCCGTCTATCGGCTCAATTTTGAGCGCATACCTTTTAAATCAAGCTTGGACACAAATCCTAATATTTAAACATCCGAAAAATAGGAAACGTGGACAATCAGTGCTACATAAGATTAACCATGATAGAAAACATTGCAGCTACAAGTAATTGAAAAAGGTAATTACCAAATTATCTACTAAAGTATTGCTACCATTGTTTTTGGCTTAAACAGACTGATTTAAAAGGAAATAAAAAAGTGTTTAGAGAGCAAAGCGAACGGAGGGAAGGTGGGAGCGCGAGGGAGGAAACCAAAAAATTATAAAAATAAAGAACGATAATTACGACACTAAAGAAGACTTATGTTGCCAAATTTAAAAGAACAGCTAAAGAACGGATAACTTGCACATTTAAATAATTAAAGTAATGAAACTTTATATGAAACTCTGTATGAAACTAAGTTTCACGTAGAGTTTCACTAATAGTTTCATGTAGAGTTTCAATAAAAGTTTAATAATCACCAGTAATATCAAGGGTTGCTTTACTTCGTTAAAGTTGGCTAAATATCCAATTTTTAAGGGCGTGACTTTATTGGTGCCATGTGCGCCCTTCCTGGAGGTGTAAAACCATGCTCTTTAAAACAAAAATACAGACTATAAAATTTCAAGATTTTATGAAGAAAGAACGCATAAATAACGCTTCTAATTCTACAAAACGGCAGAGTATAAATTATTCATTCATCCCACTTCATCCAGCTATGTTTATTGATTCTACTTTCATCATGATTGCTGGAGGAGTCGTTCTTGTAGCGTTGTTAGAAAGAACACTTGCTAATTATGGTCATGTTGCCTTTGCTGAAGCAATTTACACATTTTTAAAGATAGCTTTTCCGATTGTCGGCTTAGCTGCTATGTATGTGCTTATATCTCAACTTTCATTTTTTTAAGAGTGGACAAAAATGTCCAACTGATAGCTGAACGAAATTTTCCGTTGAGCTAAAAGCTAATCCTCAATTTGAGGAGTACCTTTAAATATAACAACGAACGGAATTTTCCGTCGGTTAATCGCACAACGAATTTCGTAGAACGACATTACCCTATCGTCAGCACGATTTTGTGCCATCAAAACTGGAGGTAAAAAATGATTAAAGAATGGTACATCAAACAAAAAGCGAAGCAAGAACTACAAAAAGCCTTCAAATTAGGTGAAATGGGTGTCGCGTATTCCTATGGAAACACCACCGGTAAAATCTATCCTAAAATTCATGCTGTTACCTCTAACGAAGATGTAATTGAATATGTATTTACCATTCCTTCAGGGATGGATCCAAAAGACATGATCAAGAAAGAGTATGTATTTAAACAAGTCTTTGGAGAACGCATTGAGTTAAAAGGAAACGTAAAGAAATTTACTCTTACTGTATATATATCAAGCCTTCCAAGCGTTATCCGTTACGACATAGAACAGTACAAAGAACTAATAAAGAACATGAAATTACCCATCGTTTGTGGTCTAGATATGAAAGGAAAAAAGATTGCATATGACATGCTTAAATATCCTCATTTGCTCATAGCCGGTGAAACAGGTTCAGGGAAATCAACTCAAATACGATCTATCCTTACAACTCTAATTACAATAAATGCCCGCGTAGAATTTTACTTGGGCGATTTAAAGAGATCAGAATTTCATCTATTTAGAGGTGTTTCATCAGTAAAAGAAGTTAGCATCAATACTGT
This sequence comes from Bacillus sp. AP8, assembly GCF_000321185.1. NCBI lineage: Bacteria > Bacillati > Bacillota > Bacilli > Caryophanales > Bacillaceae > Bacillus > Bacillus sp. AP8. The sequence goes on along the minus strand of NZ_CAPG01000097.1, from coordinate 1,480 downwards.
ACAATTGTTGCCAATCCTAGATTATATCAACTCAGAACTGAAAAGACGTGGAGATCTTTTAGACAATCATGAAGTTGCACATATTGATGACCTATCTAACCCTCCACCTTACATTGTTTTATGTATCGACGAAGTGGCCTTACTGAAGAAAGAAAAGAACATAATGAGCATTGTAGAGGATATAAGTTCCATCGGTCGTGCATTAGGTATTTTTTTAATACTTTCTATGCAAAGGCCTGATTCTAAACTATTAGAAGGTGCCTTAAAAAACAATTTAACAGTAAGAATGGGATTTAAATGCGCTGATCTAATCAATGCACGTGTAATAGGTACCCCAGGAAGTGAAAAATTAAAAGGTGATGGGAAAATGTTACTTAAATTAGATGGATTAGACAATCTAAACGAAATTCAAGCCCCATTCTTACCCCTAGAAGAAGCGAAAAAAATTTTAGAATGTTATAAGTCTCCGATTACTAAACGTACGAAAAAAAAGCATTACAAAGCAAATAAAAAAGATAGTGAAATTATTGACGCTATATTCGAGGTGTTAGACTAATTTTGAGAACGCAATTTTACGTTTTCAAAAAAGAGGTGCGATTATGAAAAAACGAGACATGGATATTTTAAAGAATTTACAACGATTTAGATGCTTAACAAGAGATAATATTATTGATTTACATTTCTCCAATCTCAAGAATCCAATTACGTCATGTAATACTGTATTGAAACGAATGAGAAGAGATGGCCACATCGAAATAAATTCGAACCAACAACCTTACATTTACTTTCCCTCACCAGCTCCTATAAAAAAAGATTCAGCTAAAATCCCTCACTTTCTTGCTATTGCTCAATTTTATATCTCACTGCTGAAAGTTCAGCCACCAAAAGAATTTATTGTGGAACCGAAGTATGGCAAAAGTTATATGGAACCAGATGCCTTTATGATCTGGAAGAACGCTCCGTTCTTTCTTGAAATTCAAAGGTCCATTTACTCTAAAAAGGTTATGGACGCTAAGTTTGAACGGTATATGTCTTATTACATGAATGGGGAATGGAAAAACGAAGCGTGGCAGCCAAAAGAACGTAAAGTTTTTCCCAGAGTATTAATAATCACAGACACACGATATGAAATTCCAACATATCCAAATATCCATTTCTTCCAGGCGCAAAACATTTCACAGTTTGTAACTATTACTCAAAAAAGAGTAAGAGATCAAGAGAACAGCGATAAATTAAATATTAGAATAGGTAATACAGTTTATGGATGAATAAATAAATAAATAAATAAATAAATAAATAAATAGCAACACCTTTAAATCCATATGACGCAACAAACCGTTAGGTAATATATCGATAAACACTTGTAAAACCGACGAATTCTGTATATACTATACATGAAGATAGATCATTCTTATGTAGAAGAGCAGCTCTACATCCCGCATGGGGGCATTTAAGATACCATGATATATCCAGTTCAGGG
>NZ_CAPG01000098.1:0-10803 GCF_000321185.1 Bacillus sp. AP8 | reverse complement strand
TCAGTAATTTACACCTTCTGTTATCTAGTTTTGAGAGAGTGAAAAAATTTCCTCTTGAAAAAGTCAGGAAAAATATTATAATAGTATTTGTCCTGATTAATAGTTTTGAAAGCATATGAGTAATATGTCTGGTAATGATGGCGAAGAGGTCACACCCGTTCCCATTCCGAACACGGAAGTTAAGCTCTTCAGCGCCGATGGTAGTTGGGGGTTTCCCCCTGTGAGAGTAGGACGTTGCCAGGCTGTTATTATTCCGCAGTAGCTCAGTGGTAGAGCACTCGGCTGTTAACCGAGCGGTCGTAGGTTCGAATCCTACCTGCGGAGCCATATATTGCTTCCATAGCTCAGCAGGTAGAGCACTTCCATGGTAAGGAAGAGGTCACCGGTTCGAGCCCGGTTGGAAGCTTTATTAATGACAATGGCCCGTTGGTCAAGCGGTTAAGACACCGCCCTTTCACGGCGGTAACACGGGTTCGAATCCCGTACGGGTCACCATATATGGAGGATTAGCTCAGCTGGGAGAGCACCTGCCTTACAAGCAGGGGGTCGGCGGTTCGATCCCGTCATCCTCCACCATATTTTTTAAACTTACTAAAATGCCGGTGTAGCTCAGTTGGTAGAGCAACTGACTTGTAATCAGTAGGTCGGGGGTTCGACTCCTCTTGCCGGCACCATTTTAATTAGTCATTCACTTAAATATCGGAGGGGTAGCGAAGTGGCTAAACGCGGCGGACTGTAAATCCGCTCCTTCGGGTTCGGCAGTTCGAATCTGCCCCCCTCCACCATTTTTAAAAAATGTGGACAAGTTGTTAAACTTACCACCTATTTTTATGTTTCTTTATTGGGCTATAGCCAAGCGGTAAGGCAACGGATTTTGATTCCGTCATGCGAAGGTTCGAATCCTTCTAGCCCAGCCATTAAAGAGCCATTAGCTCAGTTGGTAGAGCATCTGACTTTTAATCAGAGGGTCGAAGGTTCGAATCCTTCATGGCTCATTTTATGTAGGGGCCTTAGCTCAGCTGGGAGAGCGCCTGCCTTGCACGCAGGAGGTCAGCGGTTCGATCCCGCTAGGCTCCACCATTACACTACATACTATTTTCGTCTTAGACTATATATTGTCTAAGACTTTTTTTGTTATATAGGCTCCCATTTGCTTTTTGGATTTCATTTAGTAAGTAAGAGGCGGTATAGAAATTAAAATAATGAAAGCGCCTCTTTAGTTATATAATTGGAAACGTGTAATAAGAATTTGACTGCTGGAAAAGAATGTATGTGGTATTCACTTATAAATAATAGATGAAAATAGAAGATTGAATTAAGAATGATTTATACGTTTTTGAAATGTTATTTTTGAATATTTATACTATTTTTTTGTTAAGTTGAGTCATTTTATTGTTATAGGCTAAAATATATAACAATAGGATGAGGGGGATCTAACAATGAATACGAGTATTTCTATTATTGGTGTTCCTATGGATTTAGGCCAAACTAGACGTGGAGTGGATATGGGGCCAAGTGCAATAAGATATGCTGGTGTTGTAGAAAGATTAGAAAAACTTGAATATCAAGTTGAAGATCTTGGGGATATTTACATCGATCATAATAAAAAAATGAATGACTTAAATGAACCTATAAAGAATTTAAATTTAATAGAAGAAATAAGTAATGATTTAGCTGAAAAAGTAGATGCTGTTGTTTCAAGTGGCTCATTTCCTTTGCTTTTAGGTGGAGATCATAGTATTGCTATAGGAAGTATTGCAGGAATTGCTAAGCATTATCGTAATTTAGGTGTTATTTGGTATGATGCGCATGGAGATTTAAATACAATGGAAACATCTCCATCTGGAAATGCACATGGAATGTCTCTTGCGGCAAATTTAGGTTTAGGTCATTCTGAATTTACGAACATTTTGAACTATTCTCCTAAAATTAAACCAGAACATATCGTTATTATCGGGGCTAGATCCTTAGATGAAGGGGAAAAACAATTAATTAAAGAAAAAAATATAAAAGTGTATACCATGCATGAAATTGATCGTTTGGGTATGTCTAAAGTAATGGAAGAAGCCATTTTATATTTAAAAAATCGGACAGATGGTGTTCATTTATCTCTAGATTTAGATGGATTAGATCCAATTGAAGCTCCTGGTGTCGGTACGCCTGTTCTAGGAGGAATTAGTTATAGAGAAAGCCATTTAGCTATGGAAATGTTAGCAGAGTCTAATTTAATAACTTCAGCTGAATTTGTAGAAGTAAATCCAATATTAGATGAAAAGAATAAAACTGCTATCTTAGCTGTTGCCTTAATGGGTTCATTATTTGGCGAAGTATTACTATAATTAATAGAAGCTTTTGCTTCTTTTTTTTGTCAATTTAAGGTGTTTGTTAAGTAGATAGTCGAGCTCTTTACTTATCTTTAAAACATTTTTATCATTAATAGAGTTTTTTTCGCTAGTACAATCATTTCCATACGTGTGTTTTCAATACATTCTAAGATATTTTTCATTTCTTTAGGCATTTAGAATTCCTCATTTCTAAAAAAATCTATTTTTTTACCCTTTTCTTATATAGGGTAAACCTAAAATATATAAACTTTGATAAGATAAATAAATAAGGTATTTTATGAAACTTTTGTGTGAATCAACCGTAAATATAATGTAGCCGCATAGGGCGGAGGTTAATAAAGAAATGGAACTACTTGTCAAACAAAGAATTAAGGAAGTCTTGAAAGGTGATCAAAATGCTTATGGAGAAATAGTTGAAATCTACAAAGATAAAGTATTTCAACTATGCTATCGTATGCTTGGAAATCGACATGAAGCGGAAGATATGGCCCAAGAAGCATTTGTTAGAGCATTTGTTAACATCCACAGTTTTAACATAAAACTAAAATTCTCTACTTGGTTATATCGTATTGCGACAAATTTATGTATTGATCGAATTAGAAAAAAGAAACCAGATTATTATCTAGATGCGGAAGTAGCAGGTACGGATGGACTTAATATGTACTCACAGGTTCCGGGAGATACCCTTTTACCTGAAGATGAAGTAGAAAGTTTAGAACTCCATGAGAGAATTCAAAAAGAAATCACACAATTACCGGAAAAGTATCGTACTGTTATCGTTTTAAAATACATCGAAGAATTATCATTAAAGGAAATTGGAGAAATATTGGATATGCCAATTGGGACTATAAAAACACGTATCCATCGTGGGCGTGAAGCATTGCGTAAACAATTAAGCAACTTATAAAAAGCAGGTGATTATATTGAAATGTTCAAATGAAATCATAGAATATATGCATGAATATCTGGATAACGAAATAAGTGTGGAACATGAAAGTATATTGCGCCATCATCTGCAAACTTGCGAAGATTGTCAATCATATTTTCATCAGTTGAAGAAGTCTATAGCGCTTGTACAAAGCACATCGCATATTGTGGCACCAGCTGATTTCACACAAAAGGTTATGGCAAGCTTACCTAAAGAAAAGAAAAAGGTAGGTATGAAACGTTGGTTTAAAAATCATCCATTACTTACAGCAGCTTCTCTTTTTATTGTGTTAATGAGTGGAGCTTTATTTTCAAATTGGAAGGAAGATCATCAATTTTCTGTTTCTAAGCAACCGGAATTAGTTGTTGATAATGATACGGTCATTGTTCCTGAAGGAAAAACGGTGTCTGGCGACGTAGTAGTCAGAAATGGAAATATTAAAATTGAAGGAAAAGTTGATGGTAATGTGACCGTCATTAATGGTGAGAAATATTTAGCATCGGCGGGGCATGTTTCTGGGGACATAGAGGAAGTAGATGAAATGTTTGAATGGCTGTGGTATAAAATTAAAAATACAGCGAAAAAGGCATTAACCTTCATGGAAAGTAAAGAAGAGATGCAATCATCCAACTAGGGTTGGATGATTTTTTTATAGGCTATTTTCTAAAAGATTGTTATATTAAACAAGTTCGGTGAATGTAACTAGATTCGATTATAGTGTAAACCGCAAGACTCCTGTGGGCTCACCAGATGCCTCTTGAAAAGAGAACATTTTGGAGTGGGAATGTCGATCTATATTTATCACTTTTTCATAGCCTGAAGCCTGTGAAAACTGCATTTAAATTGGCACGTTTTCTAGAAATAAACGAATGATGAATAGAACGCGATAACGTTTTTTCTTAATTTTATAGTGCATCCTAAAGTTATAACATTTAATGAATGCTTATACAGAGCTGCTATGGAGAGAAAATAGAGGAAATACCAGTATTATTTGAACGTGAATCACCGCTTTTAATTGGAGTTGGGCTAATATATGATATAATAATAAAGTTATCGGAAATTTATGTAGGTATTACATACTCAATTGGAGGAAGTAACATGTCACTATCTAACTTTCCTTTCTTTGACATTATTACGAATGTTGTAGATATTATCCTAGTATGGTTTGTTATATATAAATTATTAATGGTTATAAAAGGTACGAAGGCTGTCCAATTATTGAAAGGAATCTTCGTCATAGTCGTTGTAAAAAGTTTAAGTGGTTTATTTGGATTTAATACGTTATTTTGGTTGATGGAACAGGCGATGGATTGGGGTTTTATTGCAATCATCGTTATATTCCAGCCTGAATTAAGAAGAGCACTTGAGCAGCTTGGAAGAGGTAAATTATTCTCTAGAAGTGCTGTACAAGAAGAAAATGAAAATGAACAAACAGTAGAAGCGATTGCAAAAGCGACCGAATATATGGCTAAACGTCGTATTGGTGCCTTAATCTCAATCGAAATTGAAACAGGATTAAATGAATATATCGAAACAGGTATTGCTTTAGATTCCAAAATTACATCTGAGCTATTAATAAATATCTTTATCCCTAATACACCGCTGCATGATGGTGCAGTGATCATTCAAAAAAATAAAATTGCAGCGGCAGCTTGTTATTTGCCATTGTCTGAAAGTCCGTTTATTTCAAAGGAGCTTGGTACACGACATCGTGCGGCATTAGGAGTAAGTGAGGTAACAGATTGTATTACGGTAGTTGTATCAGAAGAAACAGGAGCTGTTTCATTAACACGTAATGGTGAGCTTCACCGCAATCTTTCACCTGAAGATTTCAAAAAAATGCTAATGAATGAGCTAGTCAATGTATATAAATCAACATCTTCTAACCGATGGAATTGGAGGGTGAAGAAGCATGGATAAATTTATCGAAACCCCATGGTTTTTAAAAGTCGTGGCGTTATCGCTAGCAGCCTTGTTATATATATCTGTAAACTTTGAGGCTAAATCTGACTCATCCATTTTTAATACACCTTCAACAAAGGGAACAGAAGTAGTTGAATCAGTTCCAGTAGATGTATACTATGATCGAGATAATTTGGTTGTAACAGGTGTTCCAAAAACAGTTGATGTAGTTTTAAATGGTCCAAAGAATTTAGTGATACCTGCTAAAAATTCACGAGATTTCAAAGTCTATATTGACTTATCCGATCCTGAAATAGAATTAGGAGATAAGAAAGTACCAATCAAAATTAAAGATTTAAGCGAGAAAATTAGTTCTTCTATTCAACCAGCCTATGCAGAAGTTTCTATTCAAGAAAAGGTAACAAAAGAGTTTTCTGTACAGCCAGAATTTGATCGAGCACTTCTAGAAGATGGATTTATTGCTGAAGAGCCTACAGTAAAACCTAAAAAAGTAAAAATTACGGGTGGTAAAGATTCTATTGAAAAGATTGCCTATGTAAAAGCAATTGTAAACATTGATGTAGGAGCTAATTCAAACGTAGTACGTCAGGCGCAAGTTCAAGCCTTGGATCGAGATTTAAATAAGCTGGATGTTAACATTAATCCATCGACTGTCGAAGTGGAAGTTCCTATTAAAAGTCCTAGTAAAAAAATGAAAATCATACCTGTTGCCTCAGGTAAACCTAAGGAAGGTATTAATATTACTAGTATCAATGCTAATCCGTATGAAGTAACTTTATACGGAAAAAAATCTATTCTTGATTCAATAGACGAATTACAAGTGCCTGTTGATGTTAGTAAAATTGAAAAAGATTCAACATTTACCGTAGCAATTGATTTACCAGATGGGATAACTGCAGCATCCGTTCAAGAAGTTGAAGTAAAGGTGTCTGTCTCGAAGGATGAGCAAACGAATGCTGATAATGAAAACAATGAAGAAGAGGCTGCAGACATTTCTAAAACCTTTTCAAATCTTGGTATTAACTATATAGGTTTAGATGAAGGCTATGAATTAGCCTTTATCAATCCGAGTAAAGGTAGTACGAATGTGGTTGTAACGGGGGATAAGAGTGTGATAAACACTTTAACAGCATCCGATATACAGCTCGTTCTGAATGTGAAGGGTCTTACTGAGGGGGAGCATACAGAAACATTGCAAATCAAAGCTCCTAATAATGTAAAAGTAGAAGCGTCTGATACTGTCGCTAAGTTTTCAATTACAAAAAATGATGTAGGAACATGATGAGATAATTCAATCTAACCTTTCATTTTTTAAAAGATGATAAGAAAACACACCATTCTATTTAAAATAACATAATTATTTTTGCTTCACTGTTTTATCATTGTAGCTTTGGATTTCTAAAAGTGTGTTTTCCTATTTTTAGGTTAGATTGGTTCAATATAGATGTTAGTGTAAAGATAATGGTTAATAGGTTGACTTTATTGTGCAAGTTCACAGTAAAACACATGAAGGAGAGAATTTTAACATGGGTAAATATTTTGGAACTGACGGAGTAAGAGGTGTAGCTAATAGTGAATTAACGCCTGAGCTTGCTTTTAAACTAGGACGTTTCGGAGGATATGTATTAACAAAACATGCAGATCGTCCTAAGGTTTTAATTGGCCGAGATACTCGTATTTCAGGACATATGCTTGAAGGCGCGCTAGTAGCTGGCTTACTATCTATCGGGGCAGAAGTAATGCGCCTCGGTGTAATTTCTACACCAGGAGTTGCATACTTAACAAAAGCTTTAAGTGCAGAGGCTGGAGTTATGATTTCAGCTTCACACAACCCAGTTGCTGATAATGGTATTAAATTCTTCGGAAATGATGGTTTTAAATTATCCGATGAACAAGAAGAAGAAATTGAACAATTGATGGATTTAGTCGAAGACACATTACCAAGACCAATTGGTGGAGATTTAGGCCAAGTTAATGACTACTTCGAAGGCGGACAAAAGTATTTATCATACTTAAAACAAACGGTAGATGAAGAATTTACTGGCTTGCATATCGCTCTTGATTGCGCACACGGTGCAACTTCTTCATTGGCTACGCATTTATTTGCAGACTTAGACGCTGATATCTCAACAATGGGTTCATCTCCAAATGGATTGAACATAAATGATGGTGTAGGTTCTACGCATCCAGAAAGCTTAGCGGCATTTGTAAAAGAAAAAGGTGCAGATGTTGGACTAGCATTCGATGGAGATGGAGATCGTATTATTGCCATTGATGAAAAAGGAAATATTGTTGATGGTGATCAAATATTATATATTTGTGGAAAACATTTAAAAGAAAACGCTAGATTAAAGCATGCAACAATTGTTTCTACTGTTATGAGCAATCTTGGATATTATAAAGCGTTAGAGGCTCAGGGTATTAATAGTGCTCAAACAGCTGTTGGAGATCGTTATGTAGTAGAGGAAATGAAAAAAGGTGGATATAATCTTGGTGGTGAACAATCAGGACATATCATTTTCCTTGATTACAATACAACAGGAGATGGTTTGTTAACAGGTTTACAATTGGTTAATATCATGAAAATGACGAAAAAACCTCTTTCTGAATTAGCAGGAGAAATGAAAAAATATCCGCAAAAGCTAGTAAATGTGAAAGTAACTGATAAATATCACGTTACAGACAATGAAAAAGTAGCGGAAATTATTGCTGAAGTTGAATCAGAAATGAATGGAAATGGTCGTATTTTAGTACGTCCTTCTGGTACCGAGCCTCTTGTTCGTGTAATGGCAGAAGCGCCAACACAAGAGCAATGTAACGAATATGTAGAACGTATTTGTGCAGTGGTAGAGAAGGAAATGGGATTATAAAATAGTCCGTATTGCTTTTTCAGTACCTACGAATAGAAGACAAGCTGTCTAGAAGGTCAATGAGGATTTTCTAGACAGCTTTTTCTTTTATGTAGGTTACATCAGCGTTTTCACAGGTCGTGTGATTTAAGCCTGCAAGGTGATTAAGCTTTTCTATGCATAAGAGGCACGCTTTCTCTTCTTATGCATATTTGTATAGTAAGGTTCCAAAAGTATAGGGGTCATATGTTGTGTTGACGAAATGTTCAACATAAGGTATGATTACTTTGCTTTTGAAATTTCTTCAATGGCATATACTCCTAATTTATTGAAAGGTGGTTGTAGACAAAAATATGGACGTATTAACCAAAAAAGCGCCTGAACTAAATCGGACGGAGTGGTTTAGTTGACGAGGTGGAGGTTTATCGAAGATTCGGCGGGTACCTCCCAGTTGAAGTGCACAGCTGTATATTTCAACTTTAAAACAATAAGGTAACTTATTGGACAACGAGTTGAAAATGCACACACTTAAAAATTAAAATATATGAGACAAGGGGACAAGAGTGTCCCCGGACATTCTTGTCCCTTTGGATGATTTGGAGGAACAAGTATGTGTGGTATTGTTGGATATATAGGAAATCAAGATGCAAAGGAAATCTTGTTAAAAGGGCTAGAAAAGCTTGAATATAGAGGATATGACTCTGCTGGTATTGCTGTTATGAATAATAATGGAGTACAAGTTTTTAAAGAAAAAGGACGTATTGCAGATTTAAGAGCTGTTGTAGATGAAAAGATATTTGCACAAACTGGGATTGGTCATACACGCTGGGCAACTCATGGTGTACCAAGTACAGTAAATGCCCATCCTCATCAAAGCTCTTCGCATCGTTTTACACTTGTACACAATGGTGTCATTGAGAACTATAACATCTTAAAGCGCGAATATTTAAAGGATGTAACTTTTAAAAGTGAAACAGATACAGAGGTCATTGTTGCTCTAGTAGATAAGTTTGCAACAGAAGATAATCTTTCTGTTGAAGAAGCGTTCCGTAAAACGCTATCGCTATTAAAAGGTTCATACGCATTAGCACTTTTGGATGAGCATAACAATGGTACAATTCTAGTGGGGAAAAATAAAAGTCCTCTATTAATCGGTGTAGGAGAATCTTTCAATGTTGTTGCTTCAGATGCAATGGCCATGCTACAAGTAACTGATCAATTTATTGAGTTAATGGACAAGGAAATTGTTATCTTAACTCAAGATAATGTGAAAATTAAAAAGCTAGATGGTTCAGTAGTTCATCGTGAGCCATATACTGCGGAGTTGGATGCTAGTGATATCGAAAAGGGTACGTACCCGCACTATATGCTGAAAGAGATTGATGAACAGCCACTAGTAACGCGTAAAATCATTCAAGCATATCAAAATGATAAAGGGGACTTAACAATTTCTGAAGAAATTTTAAGTGCCATGAATGAAGCGGATCGTATTTATATTGTAGCTTGTGGTACTAGCTATCATGCAGGCTTAGTAGGTAAACAATTCATTGAAAATATGGCATGTATCCCTGTCGAGGTTCATGTTGCTTCTGAGTTCAACTATAATATGCCGATTTTATCTGCAAAACCATTGTTTATTTTTATTTCACAAAGTGGAGAAACAGCAGATAGTCGAGCAGTACTTGTATCGGTAAAAGAACTTGGTTACAAAGCGTTAACCATTACGAACGTTCCAGGGTCAACATTATCACGTGAAGCAGATTATACATTACTACTTCATGCAGGTCCAGAAATTGCGGTTGCTTCAACTAAAGCGTATACAGCTCAAATAGCAGTTCTTGCAATCTTAGCGCATGTAACAGCTATTTCAAAAGGATTAGAGGCTAAATTAGATCTTATTCATGAGCTTGGAATTGTAGCGAATGCAATGGAAGTACTTTGTGATTCAAAAGAGGCAATGGAAGGTATAGCTCGAGAGTTTTTATCTGTTACGCGTAATTGCTTCTTTATTGGTCGGACTTTAGACTTCTTTGTTGGCTTAGAGGGAGCATTAAAGCTGAAAGAAATTTCCTATATCCAAGCAGAAGGCTTCGCTGGTGGAGAGCTTAAACACGGTACAATTGCCTTAATTGAAGAAGGTACACCTGTTATAGCACTTGCTACACAAGAAGCTGTAAACTTAAGTATTCGAGGCAACGTAAAAGAAGTAGTTGCCCGTGGTGCAAATCCGTGCATTATTTCTATGAAAGGTTTGGAAGAAGAAGGAGACAGCTTCGTTATTCCAGCTGTGCACGAGTTATTAACACCTCTTGTCTCAGTAATTGCATTACAATTAATTGCTTATTATGCAGCTTTACACCGCGAGTGCGATGTGGATAAACCACGTAACTTAGCGAAGAGTGTAACTGTAGAATAAGGGATCGAGAAAAACGAAGTGGATTGTTAACAACAAAAAAAGTTGGAAACTGACAATTAAAGTTGGGAACCAAATTAATCAATAATAAATAAGACCTGATGAGTATGTATTCATTAGGTCTTATTTATTTTTATTGAAGGAAATTCTAATTGTGCAATATAAATTGATACAAGTTTTGGTTTTTTGATTAAGAAAATCATTAACTGTTTTTAAAAATATACGGCATATGTTGTCTCTCTGCTATTTATTATTTTAAATTTCCTTTATCATCTATATTTTTTGTAGGCTCTGTTCATAGATATTGTTGCTTTTCGAATACACTTCCTTATTCAACTAACGGAG
>NZ_CAPG01000099.1:0-4549 GCF_000321185.1 Bacillus sp. AP8 | reverse complement strand
GTAAGAACGATATTTTTTTATATGAACTAAGGATTTTATACCAAGGGCTTTCATGATTCTTTGTACTTTTTTATGGTTTACTTCATGTCCAAGATTACCTAATTCATCACGAATACGACGGTACCCATAACGATCTTCGTGTTCATCATAAATGGATTGAAAGAGTTGTTTTAAATCAGCATCTGGATCAGGTTTAGTCCTGTTTTTCACTCAGTAATAATACGTGCTTCGTGGAATCTCAGCTAGTTGTAGAAGAGCTTTCACCTGAAATTGATGCCTTAATTCATAGACTACTTGTGCTTTGTCTTGTTTGGTGATTTTTCCTTGTTTTGAATTAAGGCATTCAACTTTTTTTAATAAGCATTTTCCATTTCAAGTTGTTGAATACGTGCTTCTAGTTCTTCAATAGATCCTAGTTTGTTTGGTTTCATTGACTCTTTTTTCACGGATGGGCGCCCCTTTTTCTTTGATTTTAGAGCGTCAATACCATTCCTATTAAACAATTCAACCCATATATATACGGTTGAAGGAGATGTGATGTTAAAAATCGCAGCTGCTTCATTAGGAGTTACTCTAAATTCATTTATATAGTTTAGTACATCCATATTAAGATTCAAATCATCATTTGTAGAGGATGAAGAAGAAAAAGCTTCTTCTCCATGCACGTTATATTGAGCTACCCAATTTTTTAGGGGAGTTAAACTAATATGAAATTGCTTAGCTACTGTTTGAAAGGAAGTTGTTCCATTTAGGTAAGCAAACACTGCTTTTAATTTAAATTCTGAGCTATATTTTGTCATACAAAAATTACACCTCCAATTGTTAGATGTATCTAACAATTGGGGTGCAGTTCAAGGTTTCGGTCTTTTTTTGTTTTTCTTTTCTTCTCCAAATAACAATAATAATAGCTAGCAAGAGTAACCAGGGTATATCGAATTGAAAAGTACTATGTTTAGATATTGCACAGCCTATAGCAATTGTATTCAGCTGTTGGGTTTATAAATGACGTTATAAGCCTGAATTTTCATGATGTTTTATTCTCTCAAGTGAAACATTATTTCAACCTCAATTAGGTAGTTAAACTAATTTACAGAGTTGTTTATCTAGGAATATGATTAATCTATATTTTTATAAGGACTTTACTTGAAATTACTTTATATCGAATGGGGAGGCAATTAAATAAATGATAAGGCAAAACAAAGGAGGACAAAAAATAAATATGAGTGGAAAATCGGCTTTTTATTCAAGAGAGAAGAAGTAGAAAGGAATTCAGCGAAAAGTTTATTAAAGTTATAGTAAAAGATATCGTAAGTTCGCATATACATAAGCTTGTGAAAGAAGGAATTATGAAGTAATTATTTTTAGCTGTTTTTCGAATGAAATGAGGATATAGGAAATTGTCAGGGAAAAGCAATCGGTAAAAAGTTTATGTGCCAGCTCAGAACAGCAAACACTTTTCAGAGAGAGGGAGTGGGTTCTGTTGAGTATGAATACAACGGATTTCTCTATAGACTATGCTATCCAATTAGATAGAAGCGATAAATTAAGAGTTTATCGAAATGAATTTTATCTGCATGAGAATCGCATCTATTTAGATGGCAATTCTTTAGGACTGCTATCTAAAAGAGCAGAACAGTCGCTGCTACAACTGTTGGAATCTTGGAAGCAAGATGCTATTGACGGCTGGACGGGAGGGGCAAACCCCTGGTTTTATTTAGCGGAGCGTTTAGGGGAGTTAAGTGCTCCGTTGGTTGGTGCATCTCCAGAAGAAGTTATTGTTACGGGTTCGACAACGACCAATCTCCATCAAATGGTGGCTACATTTTACAAGCCGAGAGGTAAGAAGGTAAAAATAGTGGCAGATGAACTTACATTTTCTTCAGATATCTATGCTCTCCAAAGTCAACTAATACTAAAAGGTTATGATGTGGACACACATTTAATAAAGGTAAAAAGCCGGGATGGAAGAGTTTTGGAAGAAGACGATATTATTGCGGAAATGACAGAAGAAGTTGCCTTGTTTGTTTTACCAAGTGTTTTATACAGAAGTGGACAAATTCTTGATATTAAGAGGCTCACAAAGGAAGCACATAGTAGGGGAATCATTATAGGATTTGATTTATGCCATTCTATCGGCTCCATTGAACATCACTTGAGTGAATGGGAGGTGGACTTTGCTGTGTGGTGTAACTATAAATATGTGAACGGCGGTCCTGGAAGTGTGGCTGGTTTATACGTGAATAAAAAGCATTTTCCGCTTCGGCCAGGTCTTGCAGGGTGGTTTAGTTCGCAAAAAGAGAAACAATTTGATTTGGAACATGTATTGCATACGGCCAGCAATGTGAGTGCTTATCAAATCGGTTCCCCTCATATCCTAAGCATGGCCCCGATTATCGGTTCGCTTGAACTTTTTAAAGAAGCTGGTCTATCGTCGCTTAGGGAAAAGTCTTTACAATTAACTAGATATATGATGAATCTTATAGAACATGAATTGGATGACTATGGATTTATTGTTGCAAACCCTAAGGAAGATCATAGGCGGGGCGGACATATCTATCTAGAACATAAAGAGGCGACACGCATTTGCAAAGCATTAAAGTCGAATGGGATCATTCTTGATTTTCGAGCGCCAAGTGGGATTCGGCTCGCTCCAGCAGCTTTTTATACTTCTTATCAGGAGATATGGGAAACTATACAAGTGTTAAAAAGGATTATGGTAGAAGAGGAATATTTGCAATTTGAGAATAAGCGGGAAATTATTGCATAAGGAGGATGTTAAAATGACATGGATTGACATATCACAGCCGTTGAGCAATCGTATTGCAGTATGGCCGGGTGATACAGCTTTTGAATATAAGGTCTCTTATTCTAAAGAAGAGAGTGGTTCTTCAAATGTAGGGAGCATTACAATGAGCACACATACAGGAACACATATTGACGCACCTTTTCATTTTGATGATGATGGAAAGAGGGTGCTCGAACTAAATATTGACATTTATATAGGAGCTGCAAGGGTTATTGATGTGGCAGGATTGAAGTATATAGGTGCGGAACATTTACAAGGGTATGATTTAGAAGGGGTATCTAGATTATTATTGAAGACTGATGCTTCTTTGGATGTTGAAGTGTTCCCTGAAGAGATTCCTTATATAGATGAAAGTTTGCCGTCTCTTCTTAAGAAGAAAGGGATTATCTTATTGGGAATGGATGTACCTTCTGTAGATCCACTTAATAGTAAAGAGCTTGCAGCACATCATCTATTGAACAAACATGGCGTCCATATTCTTGAAAACCTTATGCTTCAGCATATAGAACCTGGTGAGTATGAGTTGATTGCTTTGCCTTTATCCCTTAAAGAAGCTGATGGGAGCCCGGTCCGTGCTGTTATTAGACCATTGTGATTTATAATGGGAGGAGATGAGCTAGAATGAGTGAGCAAGAAAAATTTGCTTTAGAAAAAGGAATCCATACTGATTTTCGTGAGGATATGACATATGGAGAATATTTGAAGCTTGATCCATTGCTTTCCAGCCAAAGCTGTCTATCCGATCATCATGATGAGGTACTTTTTATTATTATTCATCAGGTTAATGAACTATGGATGAAATTAATCCTGCATGAATTACAAGCGGCTATCGCTTCTATTCAACAAAATGAAATGGCAAAAGCATATAAAATGTTGGCACGTGTCTCCTGTATACAATCGCAAATCATTCAAGCATGGGACGTTCTTTCCACGTTAACGCCTTCTGAATATATGGAGTTCCGCGATTCATTGGGACGTGCCTCTGGTTTCCAATCTTATCAGCATCGCTTGATTGAGTTCACACTGGGTTATAAAACGCCTCATATTTTAACTATTTATGAGAAAAATCAAGTGCTGCATGAACGTTTATCTCAAGCTTTTCATTCACCAGGCTTATATGATGTATCCATTCAAGCATTAGCTAAAGCAGGATTGGAAGTAAAGAATGATTTATTGAATCGAGATTATACAAAGCCATATAAAGCAGAGCAGACAGTAGAAGCGGCTTGGTTAATGGTATACAAACATGTAGACCGATATTGGGATTTGTATCAATTAGGAGAGAAGCTTGTAGATATAGAAGATCGTGTCCAACAGTGGCGTTTCCGCCATTTGAAAACCGTGGAACGAATTATAGGGTATAAGCTTGGAACTGGCGGCTCATCTGGCGTTACGTATTTACAGAAAGTGTTAGAACATCGTTTGTTTCCAGAACTATGGGATATACGAACTAAGCTATAAAAAAGATGTTTCTAAAAACGTCCTATATTCAGGGCGTTTTTTGTTAAAAAAGTATTGTAATATATATAATTAAATGTTATATTAATATACGTCGCTGAAAAACAATATTAATATAGTGTTTATGAAAATACATTAAATAAATTGTTGACAGTGAAAAGATAAAATGATATATTAATAGAGTTGCTTCTGATGCAACAAAACAAAATAAAGATCAAAAAAGCTATTGACATTGAATGACTCAATTGATATAATAAGAAAGCTGTTCTAAACAGCTAGAATGTT
>NZ_CAPG01000100.1:0-3008 GCF_000321185.1 Bacillus sp. AP8 | reverse complement strand
CTTTGAAAACTAGATAACAAGTAAGAAGGCAAAGTAAATTTTGCGTCAAATATGATGTATAACCGTAAGGTTAAGTTAGAAAGGGCGCACGGTGGATGCCTTGGCACTAGGAGCCGATGAAGGACGGGACTAACACCGATATGCTTCGGGGAGCTGTAAGTAAGCTTTGATCCGGAGATTTCCGAATGGGGAAACCCACTGTTCGTAATGGAGCAGTATCCTTACCTGAATACATAGGGTATGGAAGGCACACCCGGGGAACTGAAACATCTAAGTACCCGGAGGAAGAGAAAGCAAACGCGATTTCCTGAGTAGCGGCGAGCGAAACGGAAGATAGCCCAAACCAAGAGGCTTGCCTCTTGGGGTTGTAGGACACTCTATATGGAGTTACAAAGGAACGGGGTAGATGAAGTGATCTGGAAAGATCCGTCGAAGAAGGTAAAAACCCTGTAGTCGAAACTTCGTTCCCTCTTGAGTGGATCCTGAGTACGGCGGAACACGTGAAATTCCGTCGGAAGCAGGGAGGACCATCTCCCAAGGCTAAATACTACCTAGTGACCGATAGTGAACCAGTACCGTGAGGGAAAGGTGAAAAGCACCCCGGAAGGGGAGTGAAATAGACCCTGAAACCGTGTGCCTACAAGTAGTTAGAGCTCATTAATGAGTGATAGCGTGCCTTTTGTAGAATGAACCGGCGAGTTACGATTACATGCAAGGTTAAGTTGAAGAGACGGAGCCGCAGCGAAAGCGAGTCTGAATAGGGCGAATGAGTATGTGGTCGTAGACCCGAAACCAGGTGATCTACCCATGTCCAGGGTGAAGTTCAGGTAACACTGAATGGAGGCCCGAACCCACGCACGTTGAAAAGTGCGGGGATGAGGTGTGGGTAGCGGAGAAATTCCAATCGAACCTGGAGATAGCTGGTTCTCTCCGAAATAGCTTTAGGGCTAGCCTCGATTGTAAGAGTCTTGGAGGTAGAGCACTGATTGGACTAGGGGCCCTCATCGGGTTACCGAATTCAGTCAAACTCCGAATGCCAATGACTTATCATCGGGAGTCAGACTGCGAGTGATAAGATCCGTAGTCAAGAGGGAAACAGCCCAGACCACCAGCTAAGGTCCCAAAGTATACGTTAAGTGGAAAAGGATGTGGAGTTGCTTAGACAACCAGGATGTTGGCTTAGAAGCAGCCACCATTTAAAGAGTGCGTAATAGCTCACTGGTCGAGTGACTCTGCGCCGAAAATGTACCGGGGCTAAACGTATCACCGAAGCTGTGGATGCATACCGTAGGTATGCGTGGTAGGAGAGCGTTCTAAGTGCGTCGAAGTCAGACCGGAAGGACTGGTGGAGCGCTTAGAAGTGAGAATGCCGGTATGAGTAGCGAAAGAAGGGTGAGAATCCCTTCCACCGAATGCCTAAGGTTTCCTGGGGAAGGCTCGTCCGCCCAGGGTTAGTCGGGACCTAAGCCGAGGCTGAAAAGCGTAGGCGATGGATAACAGGTTGATATTCCTGTACCACCTCTTTATCGTTTGAGCAATGGAGGGACGCAGTAGGATAGAGTAAGCGCACTGTTGGATATGTGCGTCTAAGCAGTTAGGCTGACAATGAGGCAAATCCCATTGTCGTGAAGGCGGAGCTGTGATAGCGAGGGAAATTTAGTACCGAAGTTCTTGATTCCACACTGCCAAGAAAAGCTTCTAGCGAGATAAATGGTGCCCGTACCGCAAACCGACACAGGTAGGCGAGGAGAGAATCCTAAGGTGTGCGAGAGAACTCTCGTTAAGGAACTCGGCAAAATGACCCCGTAACTTCGGGAGAAGGGGTGCTCTGGTAGGGTGTTAAAGCCCGAGAGAGCCGCAGTGAATAGGCCCAGGCGACTGTTTAGCAAAAACACAGGTCTCTGCGAAGCCGCAAGGCGAAGTATAGGGGCTGACGCCTGCCCGGTGCTGGAAGGTTAAGGGGAGAGGTTAGCGCAAGCGAAGCTTTGAACCGAAGCCCCAGTAAACGGCGGCCGTAACTATAACGGTCCTAAGGTAGCGAAATTCCTTGTCGGGTAAGTTCCGACCCGCACGAAAGGCGTAACGATCTGGGCACTGTCTCAACGAGAGACTCGGTGAAATTATAGTACCTGTGAAGATGCAGGTTACCCGCGACAGGACGGAAAGACCCCGTGGAGCTTTACTGCAGCCTGATATTGAATTTTGGTACAGCTTGTACAGGATAGGTAGGAGCCTTTGAAGCCGGAGCGCTAGCTTCGGTGGAGGCGTCGGTGGGATACTACCCTGGTTGTATTGAAATTCTAACCCGCACCCCTGATCGGGGTGGGAGACAGTGTCAGGTGGGCAGTTTGACTGGGGCGGTCGCCTCCTAAAATGTAACGGAGGCGCCCAAAGGTTCCCTCAGAATGGTTGGAAATCATTCGTAGAGTGTAAAGGCACAAGGGAGCTTGACTGCGAGACCTACAAGTCGAGCAGGG
Source organism: Bacillus sp. AP8 (assembly GCF_000321185.1). Lineage (NCBI taxonomy): Bacteria > Bacillati > Bacillota > Bacilli > Caryophanales > Bacillaceae > Bacillus > Bacillus sp. AP8. The sequence goes on along the minus strand of NZ_CAPG01000100.1, from coordinate 531 downwards.
ACGAAAGTCGGGCTTAGTGATCCGGTGGTTCCGCATGGAAGGGCCATCGCTCAACGGATAAAAGCTACCCCGGGGATAACAGGCTTATCTCCCCCAAGAGTCCACATCGACGGGGAGGTTTGGCACCTCGATGTCGGCTCATCGCATCCTGGGGCTGTAGTCGGTCCCAAGGGTTGGGCTGTTCGCCCATTAAAGCGGTACGCGAGCTGGGTTCAGAACGTCGTGAGACAGTTCGGTCCCTATCCGTCGTGGGCGTAGGAAATTTGAGAGGAGCTGTCCTTAGTACGAGAGGACCGGGATGGACGCACCTCTGGTGTACCAGTTGTCTTGCCAAAGGCATCGCTGGGTAGCTATGTGCGGACGGGATAAGTGCTGAAAGCATCTAAGCATGAAGCCCCCCTCAAGATGAGATTTCCCATAGCGTCAAGCTAGTAAGATCCCTGAAAGATGATCAGGTTGATAGGTTCGAGATGGAAGTGTGGCGACACATGGAGTTGACGAATACTAATAGATCGAGGACTTATCCAAAAA
>NZ_CAPG01000102.1:0-2200 GCF_000321185.1 Bacillus sp. AP8 | reverse complement strand
GCCTCTCTATATAATTTATATAGTGATTAAATCATTTATTTTGTTTACATTTTAGGAAGTTTTATTTTAAAAATAGTTCCTTTTCCACCGTTATTTTCAACTTTAATGCTACCATTATGACTTGAGACAATCCACTGAGCTATGGATAATCCAAGACCAACACCGCCCTTTTCACGAGTTCTTGCTTTATCCTCTCTATAAAAGCGATCAAATATACGCTTTTTATTTTCGTCACTAATACCGATACCCGTGTCACAAACTAAGATTATTACTTTATTTTCTTCAGATACAGTCCTAATCGTAATTTTGTCATTTTCAGATGTGTATTTCAAAGCATTATCTATTAATATCACTAATAATTGATGTATTCTACTTTTATCCGCTACAATACTAGCTTTTGATTGCAAATCAAGTGATACAGTCTTTTCCTGTAATTCTGCTATTTCACTATATGGTAAACAAATTTCCTCAATGAAGGAATCTAAATCAAACTTTTTCTTCACCAATTGTGTTTCAGAAGAATCTGCTCTTGCTAATGTTAACAAATCAGCTGTAAGTTTAGATAATCTGCGAGTTTCGGATAAACTGAGCGCAATATTTTCGAACTTATCCATGATTTTTGCATTCGGCGCGGTAAGTAACAGCTCCAATTTATTTTGAATAATGGTCAATGGTGTTCGCAATTCATGTGACGCATTTTCTACGAAATCTAATTGTCTTTTCCATGAAGTAATAATAGGATTCATCGTTTTTTTCGATAGCAAATAACTGGCTGAAATAGACAAAAGAATCGCTACCACAATACAAACAATCAATATTTTTTCAAAATTATTAAGGATTGTTTGTTCTGCATCAACATTAATAATAAGTTGTGTATACATTTCACCATTATTATCCTCATTTTTTACGGTAATAGATCTAAAATGATTCTCGTTTATCACTATTTTATTAATTTGATTCAAGTTATTCACATCTGGCTTCACATCTTTAAAGTAATTCTCATAATACAGTAAACCTATCTGATCTTGATTCATGATTTCCAGATCTTTATTCCATTTCAATTGGATAATCCTTAAATTTCTTGGGTAATCCCCCTTTAAAGGTGGTGGCTGCCCATTCATGTCACGCTTTTCTCCAATGCGTTCCTTAAAGGAAAGTAATTCTTTATCAACCTGTGAATACAACGTGTTTTGAACAATCGTAAAAATGATGATACCAAAAATTGCAAAAATAACTGTAAAAGCAATAAAATTTAAGAACATAAACGAGAATTGCTGCTTTTTTAAAATGCCATTCTTATTCATCTTCGGCACCATTTTCTGACAGCATATATCCTAAGCCACGAAACGTTTTTATATATTGATCATAGTGAAACTTTTTCAGGTTTTTCCTTAAATGACTGGCGTAAACTTCAACTACTGTATTCGAAGTATCTGATTCAAAGCCCCAAATACGATCAAAAATTTGTTCCTTCGTCAGAATAGTATTTTTATTATTGATTAAGTACTCTAATAGACTAAACTGCTTTCCATTCAACTTTATCGATTCTTCTCCAATTGTTGCTGTTCTATTTTTCAAATGTAGTGTTAAATCCTTGAAAGTTAGCGTATTTTCATTAAATCCACCTACAGATCGGCGTACTATCGCTTCCAATCGGAGTAATAATTCCTCTCTATGAAATGGCTTTACCAAATAATCATCGGCCCCTACCTTAAAACCTAAAATTTTGTCATCAATTCCGTCTTTTGCTGTTAAAAAAATAACGGGCGTTGTAATATGATTTTTACGTAACTCTTTTAAAACCTCATATCCATCCATATTGGGTAGCATAATATCTAAAATAATGGCATCATATATATTTTGTTGTGCGAAATATAAACCTTCTTCTCCATCAAAAGATTGTACAGTTTCGAAGTGATCTTTAATGGTTTCAACGATTGTATCAGAAAGATATCGATCATCTTCTATAATTAAAATCTTCATATTATCCCCCCTCTTATTATAGGTTAATATATTTTTCTTAAAAATTCCTAAAAAACATGGTTTCCATTTTATAAATTTGGATTAAGATAAAGCCTGTTTACCTAAAAAAGTTGCTCACTTTACACGGGGTAAGTGATGAGATCCTTGCACATAGCTTCCTATAGAATCACGCATTGCGCTCCAATCTGCTTTTAGAAAACAGCCAATACAAAAACAA
>NZ_CAPG01000103.1:0-2135 GCF_000321185.1 Bacillus sp. AP8 | reverse complement strand
AAAGCTGTCTCTTTTTTATTAAGCCGTTAGCAACAATGTTTACGAACAGAGCCAATGGATATCAATCCATTCACCTGATAACACTTTCTATTAATCTGCATTAAAAATATTTTTCATAAATAGTACATTATTAAGTATAAATTTTTTGATTCTGGTAATAATGTAACTATAAATAAAGATATTATAAGAAGGAGACCTGTCTTATGGATACTAATTATCTTCCCGAGCAACTACCTGACACATTAGATGAATTTTTGGAATTATTAAAAACACTATTAATCAATTAACATACAAAACAACTTTTTTAATCCATAGATTTATAGAATAGCTTATCCCATGACTCCTTAGTAACTAAAGTGAAATCGTTTATAATGTGCTCCAAAACTAGTCATTTTAGATAAAAAAGAAGAAACCAACGTTTCTTCGTAGAAAGGTTGGTTTCTTCCTAATAATTGCTCCAATCAGTGATGTGGAGTCTTTACTTCCTTGATAAAATCGACGAAATGTTACATATGGCTAACACCTTGAACAAACTAAAAGAAACAATTGAAAAAAAGAAAGACCTCTTAAACAACATAATTCACTTAATGGGAAAGACATATAAAGAAAAAGATAATACCGTCAAAGAATTGAATGAAAAATTAGATAGGCTATTTACCAAATGATGATTATGAAAGAAGCACAGCAGGCTCGAGAACAAGTCGTTGCTACTAAATACCATGGTACAAACATTTATTTAATTCTCCAACTAAAAAAACTAACCTAGAAAGGTTAGTTAGGATACGCGCCTTAGAGGATTCGAACCTCTGACACACGGCTTAGAAGGCCGTTGCTCTATCCAGCTGAGCTAAAGGCGCACTATATTATAGTATGTATATGATATTCTTCATGTTATAGAATTAATCTCAAAAAAGCTCCGCAGGTAGGATTCGAACCTACGACCGTTCGGTTAACAGCCGAATGCTCTACCACTGAGCTACTGCGGAATAAAACGTATGATGGTGGGCCTAAGTGGACTCGAACCACCGACCTCACGCTTATCAGGCGTGCGCTCTAACCAGCTGAGCTATAGGCCCGTTATGTTGTTGGAGCGGGTGAAGGGAATCGAACCCTCATCATCAGCTTGGAAGGCTGAGGTTTTACCACTAAACTACACCCGCATAAGGAATTTTAAAGGCAGCAACCGGATTTGAACCGGTGAATAAAGGTTTTGCAGACCTTGGCCTTACCACTTGGCTATGCTGCCAAAATGACTGGGCTAGAAGGATTCGAACCTTCGCATGACGGAATCAAAATCCGTTGCCTTACCGCTTGGCTATAGCCCAATAATAGAATTTGGATGGGGCGACTGATGGGAATCGAACCCACGAATGTCGGAACCACAATCCGATGCGTTAACCACTTCGCCACAATCGCCATTATAAGATTATTGAAATATAAATGGTGGAGGGGGGCAGATTCGAACTGCCGAACCCGAAGGAGCGGATTTACAGTCCGCCGCGTTTAGCCACTTCGCTACCCCTCCAACTAATTATAGGGAGACAAACTAATGGTGGCTCAGGACGGAATCGAACCGCCGACACAAGGATTTTCAGTCTTTTGCTTACCTACTGAGCTACTAAGCCACACAATCTATATGAATAGTAGTTTTTATGGCGGTCCGGACGGGACTCGAACCCGCGACCTCCTGCGTGACAGGCAGGCATTCTAACCAGCTGAACTACCGGACCCTATGATAAAAATTGATCATAATAATTTCAAAAAAATGAAGGAGGTAGAGGGATTCGAACCCCCGCGAGCCGTTAAGCCCCTGTCGGTTTTCAAGACCGATCCCTTCAGCCGAACTTGGGTATACCTCCGTTATAATTGGTGGAGCCTAGCGGGATCGAACCGCTGACCTCCTGCGTGCAAGGCAGGCGCTCTCCCAGCTGAGCTAAGGCCCCATTTTTAGTTACTGTATGGAATGGTCGGGAAGACAGGATTCGAACCTGCGACCCCTTGGTCCCAAACCAAGTGCTCTACCAAGCTGAGCTACTCCCCGTTCATCTATAATGGCGCGCCCGAAAGGAGTCGAACCCATAACCTTCTGATCCGTAGTCAGACGCTCTATCCAATTGAGCTACGGGCGCATATCA
>NZ_CAPG01000104.1:0-1622 GCF_000321185.1 Bacillus sp. AP8 | reverse complement strand
TGGGACAAAACCTCCTCTGAAATGAAAAAGCCAGTGAAGTTTTACGATGAGTAAAATTTCACTGGCTTTGATTGTTTTTACAATAAAATAAGGACCACTTCTGATAAAATTAAAGTACACCACATACCAAAATTTCAATAGAAAGGTGGATCCTTATGTTTAAAGATTATAACATGAATCAATTAATTTTACCTCTAGATTTAGAAGTGAAATTACAAAATAACGATATCGCTTTTCACGTACACCATTTAGTTGAAAGTATCCCACAAGAAACATTCGAACCCTTTCTACGAAATACAGGGTGTCCTTCCTATCATCCACGCATGATGTTGAAAATTATTTTATGCGCTTATTCGCAATCTGCTTTTTCAGGTCGTAAAATCGAAGCCCTTTTAAAGGACAGTATTCGTATGATGTGGCTGGCCCAAGGCAATGAACCAAGTTACCGTACGATTAATCGATTCCGTGTGCAACCAGAAGTAAAAGAACTACTCCGCGAATGTTTTGTTCAATTTCGTACCCTGTTAGTACAAGAAAAAATAATTGACCAGGAAGCCATTTTTATTGATGGCACAAAGATTGAAGCCAATGCGAACAAATTTACGTTCGTGTGGAAGAAATCCATCGAGAAATATCATAACGGATTAATCGAAAAGTCGAACCAACTTTACAATGAGCTATTGGAAAAAGAAATCATGCCTCATATCGAACGAGAAAGTGAAGAACAATTAACCATTGAAGAACTTAATGAAATCGTTCAAAACGTAGAGGATGTCATTTCTGAATACGATAAAAAAATTGAAGAATCATCAGATGTAGAAGAACGAAAAACGTTAAGAAGTGAACGGAAATTCCCTAAGCAGGTGCGGAAACAATTACTAGATTACATCGTCAGAAAACAGAAATATCAAAGGGACTTTGACATCTTGGGCACGCGAAATAGTTATTCAAAGACAGATCTCGATGCGACATTTATGCGAATGAAAGATGATTATATGAAAAATGGTCAATTAAAAGCCGGCTATAATCTACAAGTCGCAACAGAAGGACAATACGCACTAGCCTACAGTCTATTTTCAAATCCAACAGACACACGTACGTTAATCCCTTTCTTAGATGAAATTGAGGAAAATTATTTTGAGTTACCCAAGTATATTGTCGCCGATGCAGGTTATGGTAGTGAACAGAATTATAATGATATCCTTTCCAATCGTAACCGAGAAGCTTTGATTACATATAACATGTACATGAAAGAACAAAAGAAAAAATATAAACAAAACGAATTCCATTCAGCAAACTGGTATTATGAAGAGAAAACGGATCGATACACGTGTCCAAATCAAAAACATCTCGTATTTACATATCATTCTATTCGTAAAGATAAGTACGACTTTACGCGAGAATTTAAGGTGTACGAGTGTGAAGATTGTTCAGCTTGCCCATTTCGTTCGGCGTGTACGAAAGCAAAAGAAGGAAACAATCGAAAACTCATGGTGAATGAAAAATGGGAACAACAAAAAGAATATATCAAAGAGAAGCTTTCAGAAGAAAAAACGAGTTCCATTTATCGTCAACGAAAAATAGATGTGGAACCATTTTTTGGATTCTTGAAGGCTAATTTA
>NZ_CAPG01000105.1:0-1578 GCF_000321185.1 Bacillus sp. AP8 | reverse complement strand
CCAAGTTGAAACTTCATTTAGAATTAACGTTGACGTGTTGTCTTGTTTAGTTTTCAAAGAACATTCTAGCCGTTTAGAACGACTTTATTATTATATCAATCGAGTTATTTAATGTCAATAACTTTTTTGATTTTTATTTTGTTGCATCAGAAGCAACTTTTATATAATATCATTTCGTTTATTATCCGTCAACCCTATTATATTAATTTATTAAGTTAATATATCTTACATTAGGTGCCTCTTAATAAAATAAGTGATTCAAATGTACCACTTGTACCACTTTGATAACTGCATATATTAATCTAATAAAATTCACTAGATTACTATACATTTTAAAGAAATAAAAAAAGAGGTTCATAATCCTCTTATATAATTCTTTTTATGGCTCCGCAGGTAGGATTCGAACCTACGACCGCTCGGTTAACAGCCGAGTGCTCTACCACTGAGCTACTGCGGAATAATAATGCTTTAATGGTGGGCCTAAGTGGACTCGAACCACCGACCTCACGCTTATCAGGCGTGCGCTCTAACCAGCTGAGCTATAGGCCCAATTTTTATGGAGCGGGTGAAGAGAATCGAACTCTCATCATCAGCTTGGAAGGCTGAGGTTTTACCACTAAACTACACCCGCAAATTATAAAATAAGAAAGGCAGCAACCGGATTTGAACCGGTGATAAAGGTTTTGCAGACCTTGGCCTTACCACTTGGCTATGCTGCCATAATGACTGGGCTAGAAGGATTCGAACCTTCGCATGACGGAATCAAAATCCGTTGCCTTACCGCTTGGCTATAGCCCAATGATAAAAAATAATGGGGCGACTGATGGGAATCGAACCCACGAATGTCGGAACCACAATCCGATGCGTTAACCACTTCGCCACAATCGCCATTGTTGGCAGGGGTAGTAGGAATTGAACCCACACCAAAGGTTTTGGAGACCTCTATTCTACCTTTAAACTATACCCCTAAATTTAAATGGTGGAGGGGGGCAGATTCGAACTGCCGAACCCGAAGGAGCGGATTTACAGTCCGCCGCGTTTAGCCACTTCGCTACCCCTCCATGAATTTCAAATATAATCAGGAGTATTTTGTAATGGTGGCTCAGGACGGAATCGAACCGCCGACACAAGGATTTTCAGTCCTTTGCTCTACCGACTGAGCTACTGAGCCATACTAAATTATTTAAATGGCGGTCCCGACGGGAATCGAACCCGCGATCTCCTGCGTGACAGGCAGGCATGTTAACCGCTACACCACGGGACCTAATGGATGGAGGAGGTAGAGGGATTCGAACCCCCGCGAGCCGTTAAGCCCCTGTCGGTTTTCAAGACCGATCCCTTCAGCCGAACTTGGGTATACCTCCGTAATACTATAAATATAAATGGTGGAGGATGACGGGATCGAACCGCCGACCCCCTGCTTGTAAGGCAGGTGCTCTCCCAGCTGAGCTAATCCTCCATATATGGTGACCCGTACGGGATTCGAACCCGTGTTACCGCCGTGAAAGGGCGGTGTCTTAACCGCTTGACCAACGGGCCAATATAATAGACTAAAAATCATTAGTCTATTAATTGTCT
>NZ_CAPG01000106.1:0-1475 GCF_000321185.1 Bacillus sp. AP8 | reverse complement strand
GGTGCTGCACCCCAAAAGTTAGAGTGAAAAACTAACTTTTGGGGTGTTTTTTTATGGCAAAATATAGCGATGAATTTAAATTGAGAGTCGTGAAGGCTTACTTAGAAGGTTCTCTGGGATATCCACTATTAGCTAAAAGTTTTAATATGCCAAGCGACTCTCCAATCAAACGATGGGTACGTGCATATAAAGAATTTGGTGAAAAAGGTATACGTAGAAAAAACACGAAAGAAGTTTATTCTGTTCAATTCAAGCTGAATGTATTACACTTTATGAAAAAAACAGGTGCTTCTTTCCAAGACACAACAATTGAATTTAACATGAATAATCCAAGCCTGATTGCGGATTGGTACAGAAAATTTTCGAAAGAAGGTGTAGAAGGCCTGACAAAAAAAGTGAAGGGACGGCCTCCTATGTCTAAAAATCGGAAAGCAAAATCAGTAAAACCAGAAAATGAATTATCCCGTGAAGAACAATTGGAACATGAAAATGAGCTTCTTCGCTTAGAAATTGCCTATTTAAAAAAGTTGAACGCTTTTCAGGAGAATCCGAATGCCTTCCTCGCAAAGCACAAGCAGCAGTGGCATTCGAACTCAAAAAAGAAGGATTCAAATTAAGAAATATACTAGAAATAGTGGGGATTCCAGAGGCAACGTATCATTATCAAGTGAAGCAGTTAAAAAAGGAAGATCCAGATAAGGAATGGAAAGAAATCATTTCTGAACTTTTTCAAAAGCATGAAGGGAAATACGGATACCGCCGTATTTATTTAGCATTAAGAACGCAAGGTTATGTGATTAATCATAAAAAAGTGCAGCGAATTATTAGGGAATTAGGCTTGAAGTGTGTCAAATTCACGCGTAAATCTCGCTATAACTCCTATAAAGGTCACGTGGGTAAAGTAGCTAAAAATCGCCTAAATCGCAGGTTCCATACGTCGATTCGTCTTCAAAAGCTCGCGACAGATGTGACGGAATTCAAATGTGCAGGAGATGAAAAGCTTTATTTAAGCCCCATTCTAGACTTATATAACGGTGAAATTATCTCTTTTGGGATTTCAAATAGACCTACATTAGATTTCGTTTTAGAGCCACTGAATCAAGCAGTAGAAATCATTAAAAATGAAGCTAAATACCGAACAACGATTCATTCTGATCAAGGATGGCATTATCAGCATAATAAATGGATCCAAACATTAAAGAACAATAGAATATTTCAGAGTATGTCGAGAAAAGCCACCTGCGCAGATAATGCGTCAATGGAAAATTTCTTTGGCATCCTCAAACAAGAAATGTATTATGGAGAAGAATTGGTATCATATGATGAGCTGAAAAGAAAGATTGAAGTGTATATCTATTACTATAACAACATACGCATTAAGCAAAAATTGGCTGGTTTAAGTCCCGTACAATACCGAACTCAAACCAACCAATCAGCTGCGTAATTTAAAACTCTAACTTTAAGGGGTCACTACC
>NZ_CAPG01000107.1:0-1237 GCF_000321185.1 Bacillus sp. AP8 | reverse complement strand
TGGATAGGCTACACTAAGTTGGACAGATAAAATAAGGGCTTGTAAACTTAGACTATTAACTAAAGGGAGCGTGCTACTATGACACGTCAACGTCGAACTTTTACACCCGAATTTAAACTGCAATTAGTGAAGCTTTATGAAAATGGTAAATCTCGTACAGATATTGCCAGAGAATATGATATTACACCTTCTGCGTTAGATCGTTGGATTAAAAATCATAAAGAAACAGGCTCTTTCGCAGCCAAAGATAATCGAACAGAAGAAGAAAATGAACTGGCTCGATTACGTAAAGAAAATCAAAGATTATTGATGGAGAACGATATTTTAAAGCAAGCGGCGCTGATCATGGGACGAAAATAGATGTGATTCGAAATAACGCTCACAAATATTCAGTATCAGCAATGTGTAACGTCCTTAATCTACCAACGAGTACGTATTATTATCATGCCAATCTATCTAGCAAACGTGTGAAAAAAGCCGAAGATACAGAGATTTCAAAGGAAATTGCTCGTATTTTTAAAGAGAGCCGTAATAATTATGGCACACGTAAAATCAAGAAAGAGTTGGCCAAATTACCTCAACCAAAACAAGTTTCCCGTCGTCGTATAGGGCGCCTAATGAATGAACTAGGGCTGGTGTCAAACTATACGGTGGCTCAATTTAAGCCACATAAATCCAGTTGTAACGAAGCGCCAGTAAAAAATGAACTACAGCGTCAATTCAAGCAGGATGAACAATTAGCGGTTATTGTAAGCGATTTAACATACGTCCGTGTCGGAAAAAAATGGCACTATGTATGCCTATTTGTCGACCTTTTCAATCGTGAAATCATCGGTCATAGTACAGGCGTAAACAAAACGGCAGAGCTTGTGTATCAAGCGATTGCGAGCATCCAGGCGAATTTAAATAATGTCAAAATGTTTCATACAGACCGAGGAAAAGAGTTTGATAATAAACTAATTTCAGAGGCTCTTGAAGCATTTGGTATCCAGCGATCACTGAGCATGAAAGGATGCCCTTATGATAATGCCGTGGCTGAAGCGACATTTAAGGTATTTAAAACAGAATTCGCTAACGGAGCGCACTTCTCTTCACTTGAACAGCTCGCTCTTGAACTTGATGATTATGTTCATTGGTTCAACAATATTCGAATTCACGGAACACTGGGCTATTTAACACCTGTGGAATTCAAGCAACAGACCTTATAATTTTTGTCCAGTTTAGTGTTGACATACCA
>NZ_CAPG01000108.1:0-1229 GCF_000321185.1 Bacillus sp. AP8 | reverse complement strand
AAAGTACACCACTCAATATAAACTAGACGTACTAAAATATATGAATGAACATGGGACGTCCATTTTTGACACGGCTGCGAGATTTAATCTATCTTCCGATGCAATTCTCTGGCAATGGCAAAATATTTTACTTACAAAAGGTGAAACGGCCCTTGGTTCGAAGAAAAAGGGGCGTCCGTCTATGAAGAAAGACCATCGAGAACCATCAAAAAAACAGATAACAGCTACGAATTCTATAGAAGATTTACAAGCAGAATTGGAATATTTACGGATGGAGAATGCCTATTTAAAAAAGTTAAACGCCTTAGTTCAGGAAAAGGAAGCATTACAATGAAAGACAAAGCGCAAGTAGTGTATGAACTAAGGGAAGAATTCACTGTACTAAAACTGATTAAACTCGCCAACATCAAACGCAGTACGTATTATTATTGGATCAAAAACGCGAATCGTGCAGACAAGTATGCCGAAATAAAACCTATTATTTCTTCTATTTTTCATGAACATAAAGGGAGATATGGCTATCGTAGAATCACGTTAGAATTACGAAATCGTGGTTATCAAATCAATCACAAGACCATTCAAAGTCTCATGAAAGAACTTGGATTAAAATCTCTTGTCCGTATGAAAAAGTATCGCTCATATAAAGGTAACGTTGGAAAAATAGCATCAAATATTTTAAAACGGGATTTCACGGCGACAAGACCTAATGAGAAATGGGTAACGGACATCACAGAATTTCATTTATTTGGAGAAAAACTATATCTTTCACCTGTACTTGACTTATTTAATGGCGAAATCATTGCCTACAATATGGAGAAACGCCCAGTCTATCCACTCGTTTCAAAAATGTTAAAACAAGCTTTCACTCGTTTATCCGAAGGAGAATTCCCAATTCTTCATTCTGATCAGGGCTGGCACTATCAAATGAATCCATACGCTCAGGCATTGAAAGAACATGGTATTACGCAAAGTATGTCTCGAAAAGGGAATTGTCTCGATAATGCAGTCATGGAGAATTTCTTCGGACTATTGAAATCAGAACTACTCTACTTACAAGAATTCGAAAGCATGGAACACTTCAAGCGTGAGCTTGAACAATATATCGATTATTATAATCACAATCGTATCAAGGCAAAATTAAAAGGCATGAGTCCGGTTCAATACCGAACTCATGCCCAACAAGTTGCCTAATGAAATAACCGTGTCTAACTTTATGGGGTCACTTCAAA
>NZ_CAPG01000109.1:0-1088 GCF_000321185.1 Bacillus sp. AP8 | reverse complement strand
AGAAGGAGTGTCCGTAATGAAACCGAATTTTAATAATGAATTTAAATCAATGGTGGTCGAATTGTATCGTTCTGGACGAACAGTGAAAGAACTAAGTAGCGAATATGGCGTATCTGAGGTTACTATTTATAAATGGATCAAAAAATATTCTCCAATTGCGACAGTTGATGAAAAGGAAGTTACACCAAATGATCTGAAACAAATGCAAAAAGAGATGCTTCGTCTAAAAGAAGAGAATGAAATCTTAAAAAAGGCTATGGCCATATTTGCGAGAAAATAAGCGATACAGAATTAATCGAGTTCATTGATGTTCAAAAAGAAGTCCACCCTGTTAAAACACTTTGTGAAGTTTTGGGTATTCCTAGAAGTTCATTCTATCAATCTCATCACAAAGTAGAATCGAAACGCTCACTTGAAAATAAAGAATTAACCAATCAAATAAAACAAATTCATCTAGAAAGCAAAGGAACCTATGGAGCACCTAAAATATCCACCAAGCTTTACTAAAGAAAGGGTTTGAACTAAGTATAAATCGTGTTCAGCGATTAATGCGCCGAGCAAGGATTTTCTCAACCATTCTAACCAAATATCGCCCCTATACGTATAAGAAAGACGAGATTGAAGAAAGAGAAAACCTATTAAAACAAGATTTTAGCACAACAACGATTAATGAAAAATGGGTTGCTGATATTACGTATATTCACGTTTTGCGTGAAGGTTGGTGTTACTTGGCTTCCGTTTTAGATTTGCATTCTAAAAAAGTGGTTGGCTATTCATTTTCAAGAAAAATGACAACAGATATTGTAGTGGAAGCCTTAGAAAACGCTTACTCTGCTCAAAAACCATCAAATGAACTTATTTTACACACTGACTTGGGATCGCAATATACAAGTCAAGAATTTCAAACTTTACTCGTAAAACGCAATATCAAGCCCTCTTTTAGTCGAAAAGGCTGCCCTTATGACAATGCTTGTATTGAATCTTTTCACGCTTCTTTAAAGAAAGAAGAAGTATACCAAACAAAGTATGTAACGTTTGAAGAAGCAAAACTAGCACTCTTTCAATATATTGAAGGTTGGTATAACAGG
>NZ_CAPG01000110.1:0-968 GCF_000321185.1 Bacillus sp. AP8 | reverse complement strand
TTCGCTAGGATATGCATTGTTAGCAAAAAAACATGGCATACCAAATAAGGCACAAATCGAGCGTTGGGTACATGCTTTTAAAGCATTGGGAAAAGACGGATTAAGTAAGAAGCAGTCGAAACAAGTTTTTTCTATTCAATTCAAACTCGATGTATTACACTTTATGAAACAAACAGGTGCTTCTTACCAAGATACAGCGATTGAATTTAACATGAATAATCCAACCTTGATTGCGAATTGGTACAGAAAATTTTTGAAAGAAGGTGTAGAAGGCCTGAAAGAAAAAGTGAAGGGAAGGCCTCCTATGTCTAAAAATCGAAAAGAGAAGTCTATCAAACCAGAAAATGAATTATCCCGTGAAGAACAATTAGAACGTGAAAATGAACTTCTTCGCTTAGAGATTGCCTATTTAAAAAAGTTGAGCGCTTTTCAGGAGAATCCGAATGCCTTCCTCGCAAAGCACAAGCAGCACTGGCATTCGAACTCAAAGAAGAAGGATTCAAATTAAAAAATGTGAAGTGGTTGGGATTCCAGAGGCGACGTATCACTATCAAGTGAACCTTTTCCAAAAAAATGAAGGAAAATATGGATACCGTCATATTTATTTAGCATTAAGAACGCAAGGTTACGTGATTAATCATAAAAAAGTGCAACGAATCATGAAAGAGTTAAATTTGAAGTGTATCAAATTCACACGTAAATCTCGCTATAACTCATACAAAGGTAAGGTGGGTAAAATAGCTAAAAATCGTTTAAATCGCAGGTTTTATACACCTATACGATTACAGAAGCTCGTCACAGATGTAACTGAATTCAAATGTGCTGGAGACGAAAAGCTTTACTTAAGCTCTATTCTAGATATATATAACGGTGAAATTATTTCTTTTGGCATATCCAAAAGACCAACATTAGATTTCGTTATAGAACCATTAAACCAAGCAGTGGTAATTATTCAAAAGGAAGCGAAA
>NZ_CAPG01000111.1:0-906 GCF_000321185.1 Bacillus sp. AP8 | reverse complement strand
TCAAAACAGGAGGCCTATCATGAATTATAACCAAAATAAGAAAATCGCTCAAATCACTTCTGACACATTGATTGTAGGTATCGATATCGCAAAATTCAAACATGTAGCTAGAGCTCAAGACTTTAGAGGTTTAGAGTTTGGTTCGCCTTGTTACTTTGAAAATACGAAAGAGGGATTCCGACATTTTATTGATTGGATCACCAAGCTTATGCGAATTCAAGAGATGAATCATGTGATTGTTGGTATGGAGCCAACAGGTCATTACTGGCTTAATTTAGCTCATGTTTTGAAAAAATATGAGATTAAGTTTGTGGCAGTTAATCCATTACATGTAAAGAAAAGTAAGGAGTTAGATGATAACTCTCCGACTAAAAATGATGTGAAAGATGCGAAAGTCATTGCACAATTGGTCAAGGATGGGAGGTTCGCAGAACCTGTTATTCCACAAGGGGTTTATGCGGAACTCCGAGTGGCTAAAAAAGTACGTGATCTTTTAACTGTTGATCAACAAATTGTGCAAGGTCAAATGCATAACTGGATTGATCGTTATTTTCCTGAGTTCCTTACGGTTTTTAAAAACTGGGAAGGTAAGGCAGCTCTACAATTATTAAAACTAAATGTACTGCCACATGAACTCGTAGAGTTCTCTGATCAAGAACTATTAACGCATCTAAGAAAGGTAGTTACACGTAGTGTCGGTCTTAAAAAGATTCAGGCGATAAAACAAGCAGCCAGTATGTCTATTGGTATTCGACAAGGTGCTGATATGGCGAAATTAGAGTTACAAACATTGATTGATAAATATGAATTAATTCAGTCTAAATTCGAAGAATTAGATACTAAAATAGATCAATTAATTGACCAAATACCTGGCGTTCAACAAATGCTTGCCATCAAAGGTATCGG
>NZ_CAPG01000112.1:0-821 GCF_000321185.1 Bacillus sp. AP8 | reverse complement strand
ATATTTGCGAAAAAATAAGCGATACAGATTTAATTAAGTTCATTGATGTTCAAAAGGAAGTCCATCCTGTTAAAACACTTTGTGAAGTGTTAGGCATTGCTAGAAGTTCATTCTATCAATCTCATCACAAAGTAGAATCGAAGCGATCACTTGAAAATAAAGAATTAACCAATCAAATTAGACAAATTCATACGGAAAGCAAAGGACGATATGGTGCACCTAAAATACATCAAACTTTACTAACGAAAGGGTTTGAACCAAGTATAAAACGTGTTCAGCGATTGATGCGTCAAGCAGGGATTTTCTCAACCATTCAAACCAAATATCGTCCCTATACGCATAATAAAGATAAAATCGAAGAAAGAGAAAACCTATTAGAACAAGATTTTGGCACCACGACAATTAATGAAAAGTGGGTCGCTGATATTACGTATATTCACGTTTTACGTGAAGGTTGGTGTTACTTAGCTTCCGTATTAGATTTGCATTCTAAAAAAGTGATTGGATATTCATTTTCACGAAAAATGACAACAGATATTGTAGTAGAGGCATTAGAAAACGCTTTCTCTATTCAAAGACCATCAAAAGAACTCATTTTGCATACGGACTTGGGATCGCAATATACAAGCCAAGAATTTCAAGCTTTACTCGTAAAACGTAATATAAAGCCCTCTTTTAGTCGAAAAGGCTGTCCTTATGATAATGCTTGCATTGAATCTTTTCACGCTTCTTTAAAGAAAGAAGAAGTTTACCAAACAAAGTATGTAACGTTTGAAGAAGCAAAACTAGCAATCTTTCAATATATCGAAGGCTGGTATAAC
>NZ_CAPG01000113.1:0-801 GCF_000321185.1 Bacillus sp. AP8 | reverse complement strand
AAAAATGATAACCCTGTCGGAGTAAATTTCCGACGAGTATATGTAAATGAAGCTGGACATTTTACCCAAGACAAAGATGGTGCCTGGATAAACAACGTTACGGCATTTAATATATCCATTTCTTGTAACCATTGTGATGAACCAGGATGTGTCAAAGGATGTCCTACTGGTGCCATGCATAAACGTAAAGAAGATGGTGTAGTGGTAGTTGACCATGATAAATGCGTAGGCTGTAAATATTGTACGTGGAACTGCCCATATGGTGCACCACAATATAATGAGGAGCTTGGCATGATGACGAAATGTGATACATGTCTTGATTTAAGAGAAGCAGGTGAAAAACCAGCATGCGTTGCAGCTTGTATTATGCGTGCGATTGATTTCGGACCAATTGATGAATTACGTGCAAAATATGGGGATACTGCTGATATTAAAGGATTGCCTAGCTCGAAACATACCAAACCAAATTTAGTTATTAATCCGCATAAAGATGCTGCTAAATAATCGTTAAGGAGGGATTAAGATGCATGAATGGCCATTATTAATATTTACTGTATGTATGCAGGCAGCCATAGGAGGAATGGTAGTACTATGGTTCTTGCATAGAAAAGTTGAAAAAAGTGATGTGGATTCTAATAGCGCTGTCAAAATACCATTAATTGTGATTACTGCTTTATCAATCATTGGATTAGGTGCTTCATTTGTCCATTTAGGAAAACCGAGTCATGCTTTTAATGCAATCTTAGGATTTGGACATTCTTGGATGAGTCGTGAAATCGTAATTACAGGATGCTTTATTGC
>NZ_CAPG01000114.1:0-772 GCF_000321185.1 Bacillus sp. AP8 | reverse complement strand
CTGAATACAATTCCCCAAACACACCTACATACTCTGGAAATACTTGATCCAGCACGGATTGAAACTGTAACTTAGTCTGTACAAACATACCTGTCAAATTCTCGTGCTGTCTCGTCAGATTACGCAGGTTTAAAAGCTGAATACCGCGCTTTTTATATGGCTCTAAATCCTCTTTGTAATACAGCTCGCAGAGGTGGCGGGCATCGATTATGTCTGTTTTGACTTTACGTAAACTCGAACTTTTCGCTTTGTATGAAATGAGTGGATTCACAATGATTAATAAGTATCCTCTTTTCTCAAAATACTGAACGACAGGCAGATGATAATGCCCCGTAGACTCCAAAACAATGGGTGGTTGTAAGCCTGATAGCTCTTCTACTTCTTTGATAAAGGTGTGTAATTCCTGTAATCCATCCAGTGTATGTGCAACTTTAAAGCTCTTTTTGTAGGGTTTCTTTTTCTCCAAGAATGCTTGAACCTGACTTTCTCCTTTTGCGACATCCAGACCAATGACTGGATTCATGATATCTCCTCCTCAATAATAAATTAGCTGGTAACCCCTAAATGGCTCCTTATAGTGTCATAGCTTCGCTTGTTATACGAGATCTAAGTCCCAACCAGCTTCAATCATGTTTCTATAAGTAGGGGGCGAACGGTTTAGTTGTCGGGATTGAATCCCACGGGTGCTTACGTTCTACCCCAGCTACCATTAGTATTCTAGAACCTAAATAAAAAGGTCAACCAATAACATTGGTCAACCTTATAATACGAT
>NZ_CAPG01000115.1:0-772 GCF_000321185.1 Bacillus sp. AP8 | reverse complement strand
AACATTTCCTTACGACAAGTACTAATTATACAGATGCAATTTGATTTCGTCAATAACTATTTTAAAATATTTTTATGTTTTTATATGAAACATTTTAAAAGTAATTGCAATCTCAATCAAGTTAACTTTTTTAGCCACTGATCAAATTATCACTTAGCATCAGGAGTTTTTATATTACTATTTTAATATATACATGTCAACACATCTTTAAATAGATGTAATTATTTTTCTAAACTGAAATTTCAGGTTTTTGGTAATTAGGACCTCTATTTACTCACAATCGCCATTTATTAACCTTCGTATTCAATAATAATCTATAGCATTTCAAAAAAGTTTTGATGCATACACATATTACTTTCAAACATTTTGTAGTTTAGCTAACAATGCAGAAAAGATCAGAGATATTTCTGAAAGTTAACTTCATAAAACAGCTACCCTTTGATTTTTGGGAGATAAACGAAAAATACTTTATTAAAATAATGCATCATCTTCATATAAAATATATAGATGATTAGGATAATTTATTTTACAGAGGTGACTTACATTCATAGCATGAAATTACTAAAGACGATAAAAAACAAAACTTATTATCTAAATATTAAGACATAAGGACAATGAGTTTAATAAAATAAGCTGAATGTTTTATTTGTAGCATTAACTTCACTCATACTTACCACAACGTATTAAATCGCCCTATACGAGCTAGCGCAACTCAAAAAGCTACCATTTGAATGGACATTTTCAATTGTTTAATCCTTCGGATTTTTCTTTT
>NZ_CAPG01000116.1:0-741 GCF_000321185.1 Bacillus sp. AP8 | reverse complement strand
TTCATTTTCATTCATTACAGGAATGCTGCCCCGTTTGTGGAATAACAAAGAGAGCTGTTCAACCACAGCTCTTAAATTGAAGTAATGCACCCATTAATGAAAAAAATAGTTATTATTGTCCATCAATTTTATGCCACTTAAAATCTTCTAAAACATTTGTATCTTCTGGGTATCCATAATAATAAAGCTTTTTTCCTTCTTTATTAAATGCGGTTGGGTAAAGAAAGTTTAATTGTTCACTAAATGGAAACAAGAAAGAAATACGTTCTCCAGTGTTTACGTTCTTTCTTTCTACATCAGGCTCGACACCAGTTTCTATATATGCAACTTCTTCATCGTATGATATTACACTCAATAAGGTGGATGCACCATTTTTAGTGGTAACGCTCATGCCTCCAACTGTTTGGATTTTATCAGAACTATACGGAATATTGGTTGTTACACTGCTACGGAAAAACACACCTGATTTTTCAGATAGTACCGTTTGGTATATCTCTTCTCCATCACTCTTAAATAAAAAAATAACGGATGAACCTGTATCATATTGCTCCATCAACTCTGCATCTTTTGCAAGGGATGTATTACTTTTGGCAGCACTTAACGACGTAAACCT
Source organism: Bacillus sp. AP8 (assembly GCF_000321185.1). Taxonomy (NCBI): domain Bacteria; kingdom Bacillati; phylum Bacillota; class Bacilli; order Caryophanales; family Bacillaceae; genus Bacillus; species Bacillus sp. AP8. The sequence goes on along the minus strand of NZ_CAPG01000116.1, from coordinate 128 downwards.
ATACCCATTTATAAAAAATATAAATGTGATTGCAATTAACAATGGTATTATGTATGACCATCTTTTCATCAATATCACCCTTATACATTATACCATATTATTCCAAATGCGTCTTATTGAACTAACCT
>NZ_CAPG01000117.1:0-738 GCF_000321185.1 Bacillus sp. AP8 | reverse complement strand
TATAAAAGTATTCTTTCAATTCATAGGCTGCTTTTAACTCAGGAGAAAACTCAAAATATCTATCTAAATACCATTGATCTTCCTTTGTTAGCTTCTTCGAAGCCTTATGAAAAACATAACGAGTCTTTTTACATTTCTTTCGATCATATGCATGCCATTTATTTTGTTCCCTCACACGTACCTTATCTAAGGCCCAATTCATGTACCTTACAAAATGAAAACTATCGGCAACAATAACTGGGCAGTCCATTGCCTGTGTGACAGCTGCTTTAAATGCTTGACTCATATCCATCACAACTACTTGCACATTCGCTCCGTGCTTTCTCAAGTAATCTTTTATCGTTTCTTTTCGTCTGTTTGGAAGGATATCAATCGGTTCACGGGTCAATGCATCCGCAATAATTAATTGATACTTTTCTTTACCAGAATCGCCTTTAAATTCATCAATCGCAATCACCTTCGGTAAGGCTAATGTTCCTTGTAGATTTTTAGGTACCATACGATCAAATCTTCGAATAATCGTACTAACAGACGTATGATATTGAGCAGCAATTTCGGTGAATGTCTTAGCTTTAACCGTACGAATCTGAACTTGTTGATTCCATTCTTTAGAATGGTGTTGATATCTTTCAACAAAAGGATTATCTTCGCTGAAACGTTTGCCACATGAACAAACATATCTTCTTTTTCGATATAATAGGACTGTTGGACGTTCTGCCATTTTAAGATGCTTAATCC
>NZ_CAPG01000118.1:0-585 GCF_000321185.1 Bacillus sp. AP8 | reverse complement strand
TGAAGTGACCCCTTAAATTTAGACACGGTTATTTTATTAAGCAACTTTTTGGGCATGAGTTCTGTATTGTACAGGACTCATGCCTTTTAATTTTCGCTTTATTCGTTTGTGATTATAATAAGTCATATAGTTTGCTAACTCTTGTTTAAAATGTTCCACATTCTTAAATTCTTTTAAATAAAGAAATTCTGATTTCAAAATACTAAAAAAGCTTTCTATCACTGCGTTATCGTAACAGTTTCCTTTACGAGACATACTCTGTGTAATACCACGTTCACTAAGACAATGACGATATTTTTTCATTTGGTAATGCCAGCCTTGATCGGAATGAAGCAGGAGTGAATCATCTTCATTTAAACGTTCAAAAGCTTGATTTAACATATCTGAAACGAGTGAGTAAGTTGGATTTGAACCGAGAGTATACGTAATAATTTCTCCATTAAATAAGTCTAATATGGGCGATAAATACAGCTTTTCCCCAAATAATTTAAACTCTGTTATATCCGTAACCCATTTTTCATTTGGTTTTTCAGCTTTAAAGTTTCTATCTAATATGTTAGGTGCAATCTTGCCGATTTTCCCTTT
>NZ_CAPG01000119.1:0-585 GCF_000321185.1 Bacillus sp. AP8 | reverse complement strand
CACGTAATCTCTTATTTCGAGGGATGAGTTCTTCTGTCGTTCGGGTTTTACGTGCATCTCGAATGGCACAACGGACGGCTGTGAATAGGGCATGTCTAAGTCTGCTGGAACCCCTTTTCGTGATATGATTTTTAGTGCCTTTAAAGGTACCAGATTCAAATACGCTAGGGTCAATTCCTGCAAAGGCAACCAACTTCTTAGGGTGATTAAACCGATCTATTTCTCCAATTTCAGAGACAATCGTTGCCGCGATTTTTTCACCGATACCAGGAATGGATTGGATAATCTTATATTCTTCTATATTTTTCGCTAAGGCATCTATCTCTTCTTCCAGTTTGGATAGATGCTTTTTGTATTCAAGAAGAATGTTAATAAGCATCTCTAAACTAATCAGGTGACTATGGTATAAGGTCTGCTGAAATGGATTTTGATGAGCTGCTTTCATTAGCTTAGCTGCTTGATCACGGGCCCATTTCTCAGATCGGCTCTTACATAGTTCGTTAATCTTCATAGATAGGGTCTCTACACCAGCTTCCAAAACTTCTTTAGAGGTTGGAAAGGCTGATAAAGTAAACAAAGAGACAT
>NZ_CAPG01000120.1:0-578 GCF_000321185.1 Bacillus sp. AP8 | reverse complement strand
AGTTTAGTGCAAGACGGATTTATTTGTAATGAACGAATACTAGGTGCAATAAGAATAAAGAGAGAAGATAATTAAATGTAGATAGAGATACCATATTACTTTGTAGGGGGATAGTTAGATGATAATAGCGTTAATTGGAAGTGTCTCATTTTTATTAGTTGCGATCTTATATACTTTACTTGCTTTAGGTTTCCCCTATGGAGAATTCGCTATGGGTGGTAAGTACAACGTAATGCCTATAAGAATGAGAGTTGCTTGTGGCTTTTCTGTATTTATTCAGCTATTTGCCATCATAATAATATTGCAGACTGCCAAGGTAATTCCTAATTTATTCTCAATTGGCACTACAAGAGGAATTTGTTTTTTATTTGCGTCATACCTCACACTCAATGCGATTATGAATGGCTTTTCTAATAGTAGAAAGGAAAAGTGGGTGATGACACCTATGGCTATACTTACAGCGCTTTGTTTTTGGATAACTGCTATTGTTGCATAAGAAGATATAGTTTATGAATACATAGACTTAAACTATTAGGGGGCGATTCTTCATTTTGAAAGGTCGTCTTTTTCTTATGTTA